>NZ_PSWE01000034.1:0-37192 GCF_002932195.1 Rathayibacter sp. AY1C4
CGGTCCAGCTCGGCGGTGCCCCGGTAGCCGGAGCCCCGGGCGATGCGGTCGAGGCCGCCGAGAGCGACGGGGGTGCTCGCCATCGCGGCGGCCGCCCTCGTCAACGAGCGCTACCTCGATCGGCGCTTCACCGTCCACCACCTCGCCGCCGAGCTGCGGATGCCCGCCCTGCTGCTGCGGCTGCGGTTCCGCCGCTGCTACGGGCTCGGCCTCGACGAGCACCTCGCCCTCCGCCGACTCGAGCTGGCCGCCGTTCTGATGGCGAGCACCCCCGTCGCTCTCGGCGGCCTCGACCGCATCGCCCGGGGCTCCGGCTACCGGGGCACCGCCGAGCTGGACCGCGACCACCGGAGGCACCGCCGGTCCTCCGCGCTGGCCGCCTGGTTCCGGGCCGCCCCGCGTCCCGAGCGCGAGCACCGGCCCGGCACCCGGCCCGAGGAGGAGCTGCTCGCCGCAGCGCCGGGTGCCGCGACGCCGGACCGCCCCAGCAGCGTCCGCTCGGCACCGGTCACCCCGCTGAGGCGCCGCGCCTGAGCCCGGCCGCGGAGCGGTACAGTGCCACGATGCGCACCTCCGGAACCCGCCGATGACGGCCGTCCGCTACGTCGCGATCGGCGATTCCTTCACCGAGGGCGTCGGCGACGAGCGGCCGGACGGCACCCCGCGCGGCTGGGCCGATCTGACGGCCGCGGGATGGGCGGCGGCCACGGGCGAGCGGATCGAGTACGCCAATCTCGCGATCCGGGGCCGGCTCATCGCGCCGATCCTCGCCGAGCAGCTCGAGCCCGCGCTCGCCCTGGGCCCGACCCACCTCTCCTTCAACGGAGGCGGCAACGACATGCTGCGCCCGCGCGCCGACATCGAGCGGATCGCCGACGCCTACCTCCGCGTCCTCGAGCGCTGCGACGAGCAGGGCGTCGTGCTGATCGCCCTGGCCGGCGCCGACCCGTCGCCGCGGCTCCCGCTCGGCTCGCTCATCCGCCGCCGCGGGGACGCGCTGACCGACGCCGTCCTGCGTCGGACGAGCCATCGGACCGACGTGGTCGTCGCCGACAACTGGCACGACCCCGCTTTCGCCGATCCGGAGCTGTGGTCGGAGGACCGCCTGCACCTCGGCCCGCGGGGACACCGGCGGGTGGCCGACCGGGTCCTGCGGGCGCTCGGGCTCACACCGCCCGCCGCGCTGCCCGACGCTCCCGAGGCCGCACTCCGGCGCGGCGGAACCGTGCAGTACTACCGGCAGCACGTCGCGCCGTGGGTGCAGCGCAGGCTCACCGGCACGTCCTCCGGGGACGGCCGCGCCGCGAAGTACGCGGGCTTCGTGCCGATCGACCCGGTCTGACGCCTCCCCCGAGGAGCACGGCCCTCGTTCGACGCGCAGGGATCTCCCCTGAGGCGCTCAGCGGCGACCACTCGTGGCCGCTCGACGGCGTCGAGCGCTCAGTGCCAGCCGTACCGCGCCGAGAGCACCCGGGCGACGGCGTCGTACCGAGCACGCTCCAGAGCTGCTCCTTCGCGACGCATCCCGGCGGGGTGCACGCGGAACACGCGCTCCGGGTCGACCCAGCTGGGGCGCCCGTCCGGGTCCCAGCCGCCGGTCCCGACGGCCAGGTAGTCGGAGTGCTCCTTCGAGCTCAGCCGCACGGCGAGCACCGTCCCCGACTTCTCGACCGCGAGCACGAGCACCGGGCGGTCCTTGCCGCGGCCGTCGTCCTCCTCGTACGGCACCCAGGTCCAGACGACCTCGCCCGGGTCCGGGTCGCCGTCGGGCGTGGGCGCGTAGCCCAGGCGGACCCCGCGGAGCCGCGACGGGTCGACCTCGACGGTGCGGCCCACTCCGCTCGCGCCCGGGGTCGGCGCCGTCGTGCTCAGGTACGGGCGCTGCGGGCGGGGCCCGGCGTCCGGCCGCGGGGCGACCGCGCGGCCGAGGAGTCGGAGGAGCAGGGACACGACCGAGCGCGAGGAGGGCACCCCGGAACCCTAGCCCGGATTCTCAGCCGCCCGCCCGCGGGGGCGCGCCCGGCGGTCGCCCGGCCCGGACGCGCCGACGGGGTGCCGGCTCCGGAGAGCCGGCACCCCGTCGGGTGCTGCGGATTAGGGGGTCAGTCCGCCAGGACGTAGCCCGCCTCTCCGTGGATGGCCGTGTCGATGCCGGCGATCTCGTCCTCGTTCTTCACGCGGAAGCCCATCGTCTTCTGGATGATCCAGCCGATGAGGAGCGTCATGACGAAGGAGTAGGCGAGGACGGTGAAGGCCGCGAGGGCCTGCTTGCCGAGCTGGCTCGCGTCGCCGGTGAGGAACAGGCCCACGCCGGTGCCGAAGAAGCCGATGTAGAGCGTTCCGATGAGGCCGCCGACCAGGTGCACGCCGACCACGTCGAGCGAGTCGTCGTAGCCGAGGCGGTACTTGAGGTCGATCGCCAGGGCGCAGACGGCGCCGGTGATGACGCCCAGGACGATCGCCCAGAACGGCGACAGGCTGGCGCAGGCCGGGGTGATCGCGACGAGGCCCGCGACCGCGCCCGAGGCGGCGCCGATCGAGGTGGGCTTGCCGTCCTTGATCTTCTCGACGACGAGCCAGCCGAGGATCGCGGCGGCCGGAGCGGCGATGGTGTTCAGGAAGGCGACGGCCGCGATGCCGTCGGCGGCGAGCTCGGAGCCGGCGTTGAACCCGAACCAGCCGAACCACAGCAGTCCGGCGCCCAGGAGCACGAACGGCGGGTTGTGCGGCTGGTGCGCGCCCTTGGTGAAGTTGACGCGCTTGCCGAGCACCAGGGCGAGGGCGAGGGCCGCCGCTCCGGCGTTGATGTGGACGGCGGTGCCGCCCGCGAAGTCGATCGCGCCGACGCCGTAGGCGATCCAGCCGCCGTCGACGACGGTGGCGTCGTCGCCGAGGGTGAAGTTGAAGACCCACGAGGCGACCGGGAAGTAGACGACGGTGGCCCAGACGCCGGCGAAGACCATCCAGGCCCCGAACTTCGCGCGGTCCGCGATGGCGCCGGAGATGAGCGCGACGGTGATGATCGCGAACGTCGCCTGGAACGCGGCGAAGGCCAGCGTCGGGTAGGCCGACGTCTGCTCGCCGAGCGCGTCGTTGTAGATGCCCTGCAGGCCGATCTGGGCGGTGTCGATGCCGAGGACGCCGTCGATGCCGACGAAGGTGTCGGTCCCTGCGGGGCCGGACGGGCCGTTGCCGAACGCGATCGCGTAGCCGTACAGGACCCAGAGGACCCCGATGAGGCCCATGGCTCCGAAGCTGAGCATCATCATGCTGATGACGCTCTTCGCACGCACCAGGCCGCCGTAGAAGAAGGCGAGCCCGGGGGTCATGAGCAGGACCAGCGCGGCTGCGATGAGCAGGAACGCGGTATTGCCTTGATCCATTGTTGAACCTCTCGTGAGTGTGCAGAGAAAAGCCCGGAGCGAGGACGCTGCGTCGGAGCACGGCCTGGAGACACGCGGGTGTCGGGTCACCTCGGGTAGCCGACAGTCTGGTGGCGCGAGGTTTCGTCCCGTGAGGCACCGCGTTTCGCGGAGGTTACGGCCGAGGCCCCTGTGTAAAAAGCGCGTTACGGCGCGCTGGCGGACGGCACGACGACGACCCCGGGAACGCCGGGAGGAGAGCGGATCCGCCCCTAGGAGCGGGGCGCCATCGAGGTGAGCGCGATGAGCCGCGACATCGAGCGCAGGTACTTCTTGCGGTAGCCGCCGCTCAGCATGTCGCCGCCGAAGACCTCGTCGAGGGGCGTCCCGGAGGCGAGGACCGGGATCTGCGCGTCGTAGACCCGGTCGATGAAGGCCACGAGGCGCAGGGCGTCGGTCTGGTCGGTCAGAGCGGTGACGCCCCGGAGCACGATGGTGTCGACGCCGTCGATCACCTTGATGTAGCGGGAGGGGTGCACGGTGCCCAGGTGGTGCACGGCGTCCGCGAACGGGTCGTCGGTGACGACGGAGCCGGCGGGGGCGGCCGCGACGAGAGCGTCGATCTCCTCGTCGGTGCGCACCACGGCGTGGCCCTCGATGTCGCGGCGCCGGTAGTCGGTGCCGTCGATCCGCATCGTCTCGAAGTGGGCGGCCATCGACTGGATCTCGCGGAGGAAGTCCGCCGCGGCGAAGCGCCCCTCGCCCAGCGCGTTGGGCGGGGTGTTCGAGGTCGCGGCGATGCGGGTCCCGGAGGCGACGAGCTCGCCGATGAGCCGCGTCATCAGCATCGTGTCGCCCGGGTCGTCCAGTTCGAACTCGTCGATGCACAGGAGCGCCGAGCCCTTGAGGAGAGAGACGGTCGCCGCGTAGCCGAGCGCGCCGACGAGCGCGGTGTACTCGATGAACGTCCCGAAGTAGGTGCGGCCCGGCACCGCGTGCCAGATCGCCGCGAGCAGGTGGGTCTTGCCGACGCCGAAGCCGCCGTCGAGGTACACGCCCGGCTTGACCGCGGGGGCCTTCTTCCGGCCGAAGCCCAGGAAGCCGCCTCCCTTGGATCCGCCGCCGGCGGCGAACGCGCGCAGAGCCTCCACCGCGTCGGCCTGCGAGGGGTACTCCGGGTCGGGACGGTAGCTCTCGAAGGTGGCGCCCTCGAACTGGCGTGGGGGCACCAGCGTCGACGCGATCTCGTGCCCGCTGATCTGGGGCGAGCGGGCGGTCAGGCTGCTCGTCGATCGGACGTCGTCGGGGCTCACTCGCGTCTCGCATCCTGCGCACGGCGGGGGTCAGTGCGCTCAGTGGCGGCGGCCGCACCGGGCACGGAGCCGCCGCGGTTCTGTGTCGAACTCTTACGGCGCCCTCCGTGCGGCGTCGTCCGCGGACGCGTACTGTCGCTGAAGGGCGGGCTCCAGCGTAGCCCGCCGTGGAATCACGCCCGCGCTCCGCGCACCATCCTGGAGGTCCTCCTTGTCCGTCGAAACCGATCCGTCGCCGAAGTTCGCCTCCTACGCGCACCCCGAACGGCTCGTCAGCGCCGACTGGCTCGAGCAGCGCCTCGGCACTCCCGGTCTCGTCGTCGTCGAGTCCGACGAGGACGTCCTGCTCTACGAGACCGGCCACATCCCCGGCTCCGTCAAGATCGACTGGCACACCGACCTCAACGACCCGGTGCAGCGCGACTACATCGACGGCGCCGCGTTCGCCGCGCTCGTCGGCGGCAAGGGCATCGCCCGCGACACCACCGTCGTCGTCTACGGCGACAAGAACAACTGGTGGGCCGCCTACGCGCTCTGGGTCTTCACCCTCTTCGGTCACGAGGACGTCCGTCTGCTCGACGGCGGCCGCGACAAGTGGCTCGCGGAGGGCCGCCCGACGACCACCGACGCCTCCTCCCCGGAGCCCGCCGAGTACCCCGTCGTCGAGCGCAGCGACGCCGAGATCCGCGCCTTCAAGGACGACGTCCTCGCGCACTTCGGCAACCCGCTGATCGACGTCCGCTCCCCGGAGGAGTTCACCGGGCAGCGCACCACGGCGCCGGCCTACCCGGAGGAGGGCGCCCTGCGCGCCGGTCACATCCCCAGCGCGCAGAACGTGCCCTGGGGCAGGGCCGCCGCCGAGGACGGCACCTTCCGCCCCCTCGACGAGCTGAACGGCATCTACCGCGAGGGCGCGGGGCTGAAGGACGGCGACTCCGTCATCGCCTACTGCCGGATCGGCGAGCGCTCCGCCCACACCTGGTTCGTGCTGACCCACCTCCTCGGCTTCGAGGGCGTCCGCAACTACGACGGCTCCTGGACCGAGTGGGGCAGTGCCGTCCGCGTCCCGATCGTGCAGGGCGCCGAGCCCGGCGAGGCCCCCGCGGCCCGCTGACGCGTCACGACGGAGGCCGGGAGCGCCGATCCGCCCGTCGACGGGCCGGATCCGGGCTCCCGGCCTCCGCTGCGACCGCCCGCCGCCCCTCCCCCGATGAGACACTGGACCGGATGACCGACACCACGCTCCCCGACGCTCTGCGCGACATCCGCGAGGAGTTCCTCGCCCTCGAGAAGCCGGAGCGCCTGCAGCTCCTGCTCGAGTTCTCGAACGAGCTCCCCGACCTGCCCGAGCGCTACCGCGACCACCCGGACCTCTTCGAGCGCGTGGAGGAGTGCCAGGCGCCCGTCTTCATCGTCGTCGACGTCGACGGCGGGATCGTGCACCTGCACGCCACTGCTCCCCGCGAGGCGCCCACGACGCGCGGCTTCGCGTCGATCCTGGCGCAGGGCCTGGCCGGGCTCACCCCCGAGCAGGTGCTCGCCGTCCCCGACGACTTCCCGCAGACCATCGGCCTCTCGGAGGCGGTCTCGCCGCTGCGCCTGCGCGGCATGACCGCGCTGCTCGGCCGCACCAAGCGGCAGGTCCGCGCGCACCTGGCCGCATGATCCTCCGGCCGCTCGTCCCCGCCGGTCCGCCGATCGTGATCGGCGAGGAGGGCGCGCGAGCGGCGGTCGCGGACGCCTGGCGTCCCGACGAGGCGGTGCGCGTGCGCCTGAACATGATCGCGAGCGTCACCGGCTCCAGCACCGGCTCCGACGGCACCAGCGAGACGCTGACCAACCGCGTCGACCGCACGATCCTCGGAGTCGTCCGCGAGCAGGCCGACGTCGTCCTCGTCGGAGCCGCGAGCGTCCGCGCCGAGGGCTACCGCGTTCCCCGGCGGGTCCCGCTCGCCGTCGTCTCCGCCTCGGGCGATCTCGCCGGGCACCGCCTGGAGCTGCAGGAGGGCTCCCGGGTCCTGCTGCTGGTGCCGGAGTCGCGCGGCGCGGTGGAGGGGCTCCCCGCCGGCGTCGAGGTCGTCCCGGTCACGTCCTCCTCGGAGCGGATCGGCGTCGACGAGCTCCTGGAGGCTCTCGCCGGGCTCGGCCTGCACCGCGTCGTCTGCGAGGGCGGCGCCTCGCTCTCGGGCCAGTTCCTCGCCTCGGGCCGGGTCGACGAGCTGTGCCTCACCACCTCGCCGCGCGTCGTCTTGCCGGGCCTCCCGGTCGCGACGGGCACGGCCGTCGTCGACGACGCCTACGCCCTGACGCTCCTGGCCGCGGACGATTCCGGGGCCGTCTACGCCCGCTGGAGCCGCACGCGCTGAGAGCCGCCCACCCGGCGTGCCTCCGCGTCCCGGGCGCGTCGGAACCCTAGTCTGCGACCGTGCCCGAATTCCCAGCGTCGTCCCAGCTCCCCGAGGAGTTCCGGGTCGCGACGGAGTCGATCCGCGCCGCTGCCACGCGCGCCGAGCTCACCGTGTCCGAGATCGCCTCGCCGTCGGGTCTCGCGCCCTGGGCCCTCGCCCTGTCGGGCGACGTCGCGCCGCACGCGCACGGACGCGACTCCGAGCTGGGCACGGGGCGCTTCATCCTGCTCTACGACCCCGAGGAGCCCGAGCAGTGGGGCGGCCCCTTCCGTGTCGTCTGCTTCGCCCAGGCCCCGCTCGAGGTCGAGATCGGCACCGATCCGTTCCTCGCCGAGGTCGCCTGGTCCTGGCTCATCGACGCCCTCGGGGCGCGGGGCGCCTCCTATTCCGCCGCGTCCGGCACGGCCACCAAGGTGCTCTCCACCGGTTTCGGCGAGCTGGCCGCTCAGGGGGACGGTGCGCAGATCGAGATCCGCGCCTCCTGGAGCCCGGATGATGCGCAGCTCGCCGCTCACGTGGAAGGGTGGGGGGAGCTGTTGTGCATGCTCGCGGGTCTCCCGCCCGTATCGAGCGACGGTGTGACCCCGCTCGCCTTCCGACGGAACAACCGTGACTGATTACCGTGTCCTCTCCACGCCCGACGAGTTCCTCGCCGCGGTCGACGCCCTCGCCGCCGGCGAGGGCCCCGTCGCCGTCGACGCCGAGCGCGCCTCCGGCTTCACCTACTCGCAGCGCGCGTACCTGATCCAGGTCTACCGGCGCGGCGCCGGCGCGTTCCTCTTCGATCCCCCCGCCATCGGCCGGATGGACGCCCTGCAGGCGGTCATCGGCCAGGAGGAGTGGGTCCTCCACGCCGCCAGCCAGGATCTCGCCTGCCTGCGCGAGGTGGGCCTGGACCCGGTGCGGATCTTCGACACCGAGCTCGCCGCCCGGCTCCTCGGACTGCCCAAGGTGGGCCTCGGCGCCGTCGTCGAGGACCTCCTCGGCATCCACCTGGCCAAGGAGCACTCGGCCGCCGACTGGTCGACCCGTCCCCTCCCCCAGAGCTGGCTCGTCTACGCCGCGAAGGACGTGGAGCTCCTCGTGGACCTCCGCGACCGCATGGAGGAGATGCTCATCGCCGCGCGGAAGACGCGCATCGCCCGCGAGGAGTTCGAGGCGACGCTCGCGCGCGCCCCGAAGGCGGTCCCGCCGGATCCGTGGCGCCGCCTCTCCGGCATGCACTCGCTCCGCGGCCCGCGCCCCCTCGCCGTGGCGCGCGAGCTCTGGCTGGCCCGGGACGCGTTCGCCCGCGAGCGCGACATCGCTCCCGGCCGCCTGATCCCCGACTCCTCGATCATCGCGGTCGCCCGCAACATCCCGACCAGCATCGGCCAGCTCTCGGGCCGCCGCGATTTCACCGGCCGCGCCAGCCGCGGCGAGGTCGAGCGCTGGTGGGCCGCGATCGAGCGCGGGACGACGACCGAGGACCTGCCGAGCCCGACCCGCCCGGCCGCCGACACGCTCCCACCTCCGCGCGCGTGGGGCGATCGCAACCCGGCCGCCGACGCGCGCCTGAAGGCGGGACGCGCCGTGGTCACCGAGATCGCGGAGCTGCTCTCGCTCCCGGTCGAGAACCTGCTCACGCCGGAGCTGCTGCGCCGGGTGGCCTGGAACCCGCCCGAGCCGCTGACCGCGGAGTCGGTCGCCGCGGAGCTCACCCGCGCCGGCGCCCGCGCCTGGCAGGTCGAGGCCACATCGGGCTCGATCGCCACCGCGTTTGTCGAAGCGGCCCAAGCGCCGGCCGAGGGCACCGAAACCCCTTCGTAGGAAGCGGCAAAGGATTCCGGCTGCGCGGTGCCGGTTCCTACGATCGACGGCGACCGTGAGTTCCTGGGAGGCATTGTGGCCGAGAGATCCGAAGTCGTGTTCGTCGACGGAGTCCGTACTCCGTTCGGGCGTGCCGGCGAGAAGGGCATGTACTGGCAGACCCGAGCCGACGACCTCGTCGTCAAGGCGATGATCGGTCTGCTGGAGCGTAACGGCGCGCTGCCGAAGGAGCGGGTGGACGAGGTGGCGATCGCCGCCACCACCCAGCAGGGCGACCAGGGCCTGACCCTCGGCCGCACGGCAGCGCTGCTCGCCGGGCTGCCGAAGTCGGTGCCCGGCTTCGCCATCGACCGCATGTGCGCCGGAGCGATGACCTCGGTCACCGCGACCGCGGGCGGCATCGCGTTCGGCGCCTACGACGTGGTCCTCGCCGGCGGCGTGGAGCACATGGGCCGGCACCCGATGGGCTTCGGCGCCGACCCCAACCCGCGCTTCCTCTCCGAGCGCCTCGTCGGCGAGGACGCGCTCAACATGGGCCGCACGGCGGAGCGGATCCACGACCGCTTCCCGCACCTGACGAAGGAGCGCGCCGACCACTACGCCCTGCGGAGCCAGCAGAAGCTCGCCGCCGCGTACGCCGCCGGCAGCGTCCAGCCGGACCTCGTCCCCGTCGCCACGCGCAGCGCCGCGGGCTGGGGCCTCGCGACCGCCGATGAGGCACCGCGCCCCGAGACGACCCTCGAGGGCCTCGCGGGCCTGCGGACCCCGTTCCGCCCCCATGGCCGGGTGACCGCGGGCAACTCCTCCGGGCTCAACGACGGAGCGACGGTGTCGCTCCTGGCCAGCGCCGACGCCGCGCAGGAGCTGGGCCTGTCCGCGAAGATGCGGATGGTGAGCTTCGCGTACGCCGGCGTCGAGCCCGAGATCATGGGCATCGGCCCGGTTCCCTCGACCGAGAAGGCGCTCCGCAAGGCGGGCCTGGGCATCGAGGACATCGGGCTCTTCGAGCTCAACGAGGCGTTCGCCGTGCAGGTGCTCTCCTTCCTCGACCACTTCGGCCTCGACGACGACGACCCGCGCGTCAACGAGTACGGCGGAGCGATCGCGATCGGCCATCCGCTCGCCTCCTCCGGGGTCCGGCTGATGATCCAGCTGGCCCGGCAGTTCGAGTCGCACCCCGAGGTCCGCTACGGCGTGACGGCCCTCTGCGTCGGCCTCGGCCAGGGCGGCACGGTGATCTGGGAGAACCCGCACTACGACGGCAAGCGCGGACGACGGAAGGGACGCTGACCCATGCTCGACGGATTCGAGAACCTCGAGGACCTCGCCGAGGGCGAGGTCGTCACCCACTCCTACGTCCGCGACGTGCCGCTGCCCAGCGGCCGAACGCTCGCTCTGATCACGCTCGACAACGACCGCGACCACACCCGCCCCAACACCTTCGGGCCGGCGTCGCTCTTCGAGCTGGCGGACGTCCTCCTGGCGCAGAAGGAGCGCGCCTCGCGCGGCGAGATCCAGGCGGTCGGCATCACCGGCAAGCCGTTCATCCTCGCCGCGGGAGCCGACCTCAGCAAGGTCGGGGCCATCCCGAGCCGTGAGCTCGGCCGCCAGCTGGCGCGCCTGGGCCACCGCACGCTGGGGATGCTGGCCGAGCTGGGCGTGCCGTCCTTCGCCTTCATCAACGGCCTCGCCCTGGGCGGCGGCACCGAGATCGGCCTGAACGCCGACTACCGCACGGTCGACTCCTCCATCCCCGCGCTCGGGCTCCCCGAGGTCTTCCTCGGCATCATCCCCGGCTGGGGCGGCGCGTGGCTCCTGCCGAACCTGATCGGCATCGAGAACGCCCTCAAGGTCGTGGTCGAGAACCCGCTCAAGAACAACCGCACGCTCAAGGGCCAGGAGGTGTTCGACCTCGGCATCGCCGACGCGATCTTCCCGCCCGCCGCCTTCCTCGAGGACTCGCTCCGCTGGGCCGACGGCGTGATCGGCGGCTCCGTGAAGGTGGAGCGGCCGAACGCACCCGGCAAGCTGGAGCGGCTGGTCAAGTGGGACGTCGCGATCTCGATCGCTCGCAAGCAGCTGGAGTCGCGGATCGGCACGGTCGCGGCGTCTCCGTACCGCGCGCTGGAGCTTCTCAAGGCCGCGAAGAACACCACCCGCGAGGAGGGCTTCGCCGCCGAGGACGAGGCGCTGGCCGACCTGATCTCGGGTGACCAGTTCCGCGCGAGCATCTACGCGTTCGATCTGGTGCAGAAGCGCGCCAAGCGTCCCGCGGGAGCGCCCGACAGGGCGCTGGCCAAGCCCGTCACCAAGGTCGGGGTCGTCGGCGCGGGCCTCATGGCCTCGCAGTTCGCGCTGCTCTTCCTCCGCCGCCTCCAGGTGCCGGTGGTCATCACCGACCTCGACCAGGAGCGGGTCGACAAGGGCGTCGCGGGCATCCGCGCCGAGATAGACGCGCTGCTGGCGAAGGGACGCGTCTCCCCCGACGACGCGAACCGCCTCCGCGCGCTGATCACCGGCACGACCGACCGCTCCGACTTCGCCGACGCCGACTGGGTGATCGAGGCGGTCTTCGAGGAGCTGTCGGTGAAGCAGGACGTGTTCGCCGACATCGAGCGCTACGTCTCGCCCACGGCGGTGCTCGCGACCAACACCTCGTCCCTCTCGGTCGAGCGCATCGGCGAGCGGCTGGAGCACCCCGAGCGCCTCGTCGGCTTCCATTTCTTCAACCCGGTCGCGGTCATGCCGCTGATCGAGGTGGTCCGGACGCCGCACACCGACGACGAGACCCTCTCGACGGCGATGGTCACCGCCGCGAAGCTCAAGAAGAACGCCGTCATCACGCGCGACACCCCGGGCTTCGTGGTGAACCGCGTGCTGGCGAAGGTCCTGGGCGAGGCGATGCACGCGGTCGACACGGGCACTCCCTTCGAGGTCGTCGAGCAGTCGCTGGCTCCGTTCGGCCTGCCGATGACCCCGTTCGAGCTGCTCGAGCTGGTGGGCCTCAAGGTCGGCGCGCACGTGCTCGACACCCATCACGCCGCGTTCCCCGACCGCTTCTTCGACAGCCCCAACCTGCACCGCCTCGCCGAGCTCGGCCACGTCTTCGAGCGCGACGCGAAGGGGCGGGTGAAGGGCGTCGACAAGCGCGCTGTCGCGATCGTCTCCGGCGGCACGGAGCCGATGACGGCCGAGCAGCTGCGGCTGCGCGTCGAGACGGGTCTCGCGGACGAGGTCAAGCGGATGCTGGACGACGACGTCGTGCACGCCGCGGAGGACATCGACCTCTGCCTGATCCTGGGCGCGGGCTACCCGTTCCAGATGGGCGGGCTCACGCCCTACCTCGACCGGGTCGGCGCGAGCGAGCGGGCGTTCGGGGACACGTTCCACCACCCCGCGATCCGCGGCGTCGACTGACGCGGAGTGCCGTGACGCGGAAGGGGCGCCGGATCGGATCCGGCGCCCCTTCCGTGCGTCGCCTGAGGGACGGGTCCCGACGGCCGATCAGTCGCTGCGGGCGTCGTCCCGGGCCTCGACCTCGTCCGGGAGCGGACGGGCGACCGGGATCTTGCTGCCCAGCACCTGCGCGACGACGTCGCGAGCGATGTGCTGGGGAGTGAGTCCGACGTCCTCGAGGATCTCCTCGCGCTTGGCGTGGTCGAGGAACTGGTCGGGCAGCCCGAGCTCGGTCACCGCGGTGTCCACGCCGGCCTCGCGCAGGTCCTGGCGGATGCGCGTGCCGATCCCGCCGACGCGCACCCCGTCCTCGATCGAGACGACGATGCGGTGCTCGCGGGCGAGCTCGATGATGCTGGTGGGCACGGGCACGACCCAGCGGGGGTCGACGACGGTGGCTCCGATGCCCTGGGCCGCGAGCCGCTGAGCGACCTCGAGACCCATCGCGGCCATCGGCCCGACCGTGACCAGCAGCACGTCCTTGCGCTCGGCGCGGGCGAGCACGTCGACCCCGTCGCCGAGGCGCTCGACGGCGTCGATCTCGTCGCCGACGCTCCCCTTCGAGAAGCGCACCACGGTCGGCGCGTCGGTGACGCCCACGGCCTCGCGCAGCTCCTCGCGCAGGCGCACGGAGTCGCGCGGAGCGGCGAGGCGGATGTTCGGGACGACCTGCAGGATCGCCAGATCCCACATGCCGTGGTGGCTCGGACCGTCGGGCCCGGTGACTCCGGCGCGGTCCAGTACGAAGGTGACGCCCGCGCGGTGCAGTGCGACGTCCATCAGCACCTGGTCGAAGGCGCGGTTCACGAAGGTGGCGTACAGCGCGACGACCGGATGCAGCCCGCCGAAGGCGAGACCGGCGGCCGAGGTCACGGCGTGCTGCTCCGCGATACCGACGTCGAAGACGCGCTCCGGGTACTTCTCCGCGAGGCGGTCGAGACCGACGGGCCGGAGCATGGCGGCCGTGATGCCGACGATCGTCGGGTCCTCGTCGGCCAGCGTGACGATCTCCTCGGCGAACACCGAGGTCCACGAGCGGGCCCCGGCCGCGCTCAGCGGCTCGCCCGTCTCGGGGTCGATCTGCCCGACGGCGTGGAACTGGTCGGCGAGGTCGTGCACGGCCGGACCGAAGCCCTTGCCCTTCTGGGTGATCGCGTGGACGATGACCGGCTGGCCGTAGTCCTTCGCCTGCTGGAGAGCCTCCTCCATCGCCGTCAGGTCGTGTCCGTCGATCGGCCCCAGGTACTTGATGTCGAGGTTGGAGTAGAGCGCCTCGTTGTTGATGAAGCGGCTGAGGAAGCCGTGGAGCCCGCCGCGAACGCCGCGGTAGACGGCGGCGGCGGGGCCGCCCAGCCGCTCCGAGACGGCCCGGGAGCCGCGGTGCATCGTGCGGTAGGTCGGCCGCGTGCGGACGCCGTTGAGGAAGCGGGCCATGCCGCCGATGGTCGGGGCGTAGGAGCGCCCGTTGTCGTTGACCACGATGACCAGCCCGCGGGAGTTGTCGTCGCTGATGTTGTTCAGCGCCTCCCAGGTCATGCCGCCGGTGAGGGCGCCGTCGCCCACGACCGCGACGACGTGGCGGTCGGTCTGGCCGGTCATCGTGAAGGCGCGGGAGATGCCGTCCGCCCAGGACAGCGAGCTGGAGGCGTGCGAGCTCTCGACGATGTCGTGTGGCGACTCCCTCCGCTGCGGGTAGCCGGCGAGGCCGCCGCGCTGCCGGAGCTTCGAGAAGTCCTGGCGACCGGTGAGCAGCTTGTGGACGTAGGACTGGTGACCGGTGTCGAACACGATCGCGTCGTGCGGCGAGTCGAAGACCCGGTGGATCGCGATGGTCGTCTCGACGACGCCGAGATTCGGCCCCAGGTGGCCGCCGGTCTTCGAGACCTCGCGCACGAGGAAGTCGCGGATCTCCTGCGCCAGCGTCTCGAGCTCGGCCGCGGTCAGGCGATCGAGATCGCGAGGACCGCCGATGGTCTCGAGAACAGCCATGCGCGCCGCCTTCCGGGGTCGTGAGCGAGGTGGGGACGTCTCCCGAGTCTACGCACGGGGCCCCCGGGAACGCGTGTGCGCCTCCCCCGCAGGGAAGGCGCACACGCTCTGCGGCTGATCTAGACGAGCGAGCGCAGCACGTACTGCAGGATGCCGCCGTTGCGGTAGTAGTCCGCCTCACCGGGGGTGTCGATGCGGACGACCGCGTCGAACTCGACGGTCTGCTTGCCCTCGGCCGAGTGCTCGGTCGGCTCGGCGACGACGTGGACCGTCTTGGGGGTGACGCCCTCGTTCAGCTCCTCGATGCCCGAGATGCTGATCGACTCGGTGCCGTCGAGGCCCAGCGACTCCCAGCTCTCGCCCGCAGGGAACTGCAGCGGGACGACGCCCATGCCGATGAGGTTCGAGCGGTGGATCCGCTCGAAGCTCTCGACGATGACCGCCTTGACGCCCAGCAGGCTCGTTCCCTTGGCCGCCCAGTCGCGCGACGAGCCGGAGCCGTACTCCTTGCCGCCCAGGATGACGAGCGGGGTGCCCTCGGCCTGGTAGTTCTGCGACGCGTCGTAGATGAACGACTGCGGGGCGTCCGGCTGCGTGAAGTCACGGGTGTAGCCGCCCTCCACGCCGTCGAGCAGCTGGTTGCGCAGGCGGATGTTCGCGAACGTGCCGCGGATCATCACCTCGTGGTTGCCGCGGCGCGAGCCGTAGGAGTTGTAGTCCTTGCGGTCGATGCCGTGCTCGTCGAGGTAGCGGCCGGCGGGGCTGTCGGCCTTGATCGAGCCGGCGGGGCTGATGTGGTCGGTCGTGACGGAGTCGCCGAGCTTGGCGAGCACGCGGGCACCGGCGATGTCGGTGACCGGGGTCGTCTCCATCGTCATGCCGTCGAAGTACGGGGGCTTCCGCACGTAGGTCGACGACTCGTCCCACTCGAAGATCGAGCCCTCGGGGGTCTGCAGCGCGCGCCAGCGCTCGTCGCCGTCGAACACGCCCGCGTACTGCGTGTCGAACATCGACTTGTCGATCGACGAGTCGATCGTCGCCTGCACCTCGGCCGCGTCGGGCCAGATGTCCTTGAGGAACACGTCCTTGCCGTCGGAGTCGGTGCCGAGCGCGTCGACCTCGAAGTCGAAGTTCATCGAGCCGGCGAGCGCGTAGGCGATGACGAGCGGGGGGCTCGCCAGGTAGTTCATCTTCACGTCCGGGTTGATGCGGCCCTCGAAGTTGCGGTTGCCCGAGAGCACGGCGGTCACGGCGAGGTCGTTGTCCTGCACCGCGGCCGAGATCTCCTCGAGCAGCGGGCCGGAGTTGCCGATGCAGGTCGTGCAGCCGTAGCCGACCGTGTAGAAGCCGAGCGCCTCGAGCGACTCGGTCAGGCCGGCCTTCTCGTAGTAGTCGGTGACGACCTTCGATCCGGGCGCCAGCGTGGTCTTGACCCACGGCTTGGCCTTCAGGCCCTTCTGCGCCGCGTTGCGGGCCAGCAGGCCGGCCGCGAGCATGACGGACGGGTTCGACGTGTTGGTGCACGAGGTGATCGCCGCGATCGCGACGGCGCCGTGATCGATCGTGAAGGTCCCGCCCTCGCCGAGCTCGACCGTGGTCGGCTTGGAGGCGGTCGCCGGCGCGTGCGAGCGGTGGGTGTGCTCGTGGCTGCTGTGCTCGTCCTGCGGCTGCAGCTCTCCGGGGTCGGAGGCGGGGAACGACTCCGCGATGGTCAGGTCGACGATGTCGTGCGAGACGTCCGCGTAGTTGGTGAGGTCCGACTCGAACTGCGTCTTAGCGGACGAGAGCTCGATCCGGTCCTGCGGGCGCTTCGGGCCGGCGATCGAGGGGACGACGGTGCCGAGGTCGAGCTCGAGGTACTCGCTGAAGACCGGCTCGACCGCGGGGTCGTGCCAGAGCTTCTGCAGCTTGGAGTACTGCTCGACGAGGGCGATCTGCTCGTCGCTGCGGCCGGTGAGGCGCAGGTAGTCGAGGGTCACGTCGTCGATGGGGAACATCGCGGCGGTGGAGCCGAACTCGGGGCTCATGTTGCCGATGGTGGCGCGGTTCGCGAGCGGCACCGCGGCGACGCCTGCCCCGTAGAACTCGACGAACTTGCCGACCACGCCGTGCTTGCGCAGCATCTGCGTGATGGTGAGCACGACGTCCGTCGCGGTCACGCCGGTCGGGATCGAGCCGGTGAGCTTGAAGCCGACGACCTTCGGGATGAGCATCGAGACGGGCTGGCCGAGCATCGCGGCCTCGGCCTCGATGCCGCCGACGCCCCAGCCGAGCACGCCGAGGCCGTTGACCATCGTCGTGTGCGAGTCGGTGCCGACGCAGGTGTCGGGGTAGGCGCGCAGCGCACCGCCCACCTCGCGGGTCATGGTGATGCGGGCCAGGTACTCGATGTTGACCTGGTGCACGATGCCGGTTCCGGGCGGGACGACCTTGAAGTCGTCGAAGGCGGTCTGGCCCCAGCGGAGGAACTGGTACCGCTCGCCGTTGCGCTCGTACTCGAGCTCGACGTTGCGCTCGAGCGCGTCCTCGGTGCCGAAGAGGTCGGCGATGACGGAGTGGTCGATCACCATCTCGGCGGGCGCGAGCGGGTTGATCCGGTTCGCGTCGCCGCCCAGGGCAGCGACGGCCTCGCGCATCGTGGCGAGGTCGACGATGCAGGGCACGCCGGTGAAGTCCTGCATGACCACGCGGGCCGGCGTGAACTGGATCTCGGTGTCGGGCTCCGACTCTGGGACCCACTCGCCGAGGGCGCGGATGTGGTCGGCGGTGATGTTCGCGCCGTCCTCCGTGCGGAGGAGGTTCTCGAGCAGCACCTTGAGGCTGAACGGGAGCTTTTCGTGACCGGGGACCCGGTCGATGCGGAACACCTCGTAGTCGGCCGAGCCGACCTTCAGGGTGTCTTTCGATCCAAAGCTGTCTACCGCGGACACGTCGCCCTCTCCTTCGCTGACTGCAGCGTCCGCCGACGGGCGGAGCCGCTCTCCGTCCTCATCTTGACGACCGCGCACAGCGGCCTGCCACCAAGGAGGACCTAACTCCTCGACGCCGAGGCGCCCGGTCGACCTCGCCGCGACGGTGCGGGGAGGCGAGCGCTATTTATCTCGACGTCGAGACAATTCTATGCACGATCCGGAGCATCGCCCGCATCGGCGCGCTCGCCGGCTCCGCGGTACTCGGCCCGGACGGCGAGCACGGTGAGCACCAGCAGCGGCGCGTACAGGGGCAGGCCGAGCGCCAGCTTCCAGATGCCCAGCGCCGTGGTGTCCTCGGCGAGGAACAGCGGGTACTGCACGGCCAGGCGCAGGAGGAAGAGCCCCGCCCACGCGAGGGTCAGGGCGCCGAAGAGGCGGCGCTTGCGCCGATCGGATCGCCAGGCGGTGCCGTCCCCCATCAGGAAGCCGGCGGCGACGCCGATCAGGGGCCAGCGCACGAGGACGGAGAGGAGGAAGACGAGCCCGTAGACGAGGTTGGTGAGCAGCCCCAGGGCGAAGTTGTCGACGCCCCGCCCGGTGAACAGCGCCAGTGCGGCCGAGACCACCACGGCGAGCAGTCCGCCGACGGCCTGGATCACCGGCGTCCGGCCGAGCACCCGCGCCACCGTGAACGCCACGGCGAGCCCGACGGATGCGACCAGCGAGAGCACGAGCTCCGAGGTGACCGTGTAGAGCAGGACGAAGGCTATGCCGGGCACGACGGCCTCGAGGATCCCCCGGACGCCGCCCATGGTGCGCAGCAGCGCCTTCCCGTCGAACGGCTCGCCGTCGGCGACCGCGCCGAGTCCCGAGCGGCGGGCGGCCTGCGCGATCGCGTCGCCCACCTCGGGCCGGACCGGCTCCTCCGATCGGGCCGGGTCCTCGGGCCGCACCGGCTCCATGCCGGTCAGCTCGCGCTCTGCTGGGTCTGGCTGCCGGTCGGCACCTTCAGCGGGATCAGGTCGCGCGGAGGCATCGGGCCGCTGCCGCGGACCACGACGATGCTGCGGAAGAGCTCCTCGACCGAGGCGGCCGCCTGCTCGTCGACGGCTCCGGCTCCGGCGATCACGCCGCGGAGGAACCAGCGCGGACCGTCGACGCCGACGAACCGGGCGACGCGGGTCTGGCCGCCGGCGATCGGGAGCTCGGCGACGAGCTCCGGACCGAAGACGCCGTCGCGCTCCGTCGTCGATCCGCCCTGACGGCCGATCTGCTCGGCGATCTGGCCGCGGATCTCGTGCCAGAGGCCCGAGGAGCGCGGCGCGGAGAAGGGCTGCACCTGCAGCGTCGACCCTGCGTAGTCGAGGCCGACGGCGATGACGCGCTTGGTCCCCTCCTCGACCTCGAGGCGGATGTGCATGCCCTCGCGGGGAAGCACCTTCACCCCGCCGAGGTCGATGTAGGGGCGGACCGGGTTGGCCTCGCGCTCGTCCAGGGGCCCGGCCTCCGCGCGGTCCTCCGGCGCCGACTTCTCGAAGTCCTGCTGGACGGGCTCGGCGGCCTCGCCGGCCGTGGGCTGGATGTCGCTCATGCGCTCTCCTCGTGGATTCTGGTCTCCTGGGCGCCGGCGGCGTACCCGGTGGATCCGAAGCCGCCCGTGCCGCGGACCGACTCGGGAAGCTCGTCGACGGCCGTGAACCTCGCCTGGACGACGGGGACGATCACGAGCTGCGCGATCCGGTCCCCCGCCGAGACGCGGTACGTCTCGCGGCTGTCGGTGTTCAGCAGCGCCACCCGGATCTCACCGCGGTAGCCCGCGTCGATCGTTCCGGGGGCGTTGACGACGGTGATGCCGTGCCTGAAGGCCAGCCCGCTGCGGGGGACGACGAAGCCGGCGTGGCCCTCCGGGAGGGCGACGGCCACCCCTGTGCCGACGGAGGCGCGCTCACCGGGGGCGAGCACCACGTCCTC
Source organism: Rathayibacter sp. AY1C4 (assembly GCF_002932195.1). Taxonomy (NCBI): domain Bacteria; kingdom Bacillati; phylum Actinomycetota; class Actinomycetes; order Micrococcales; family Microbacteriaceae; genus Rathayibacter; species Rathayibacter sp. AY1C4. The sequence continues at coordinate 19,221 of NZ_PSWE01000034.1, forward strand.
CGTCGAGTGGAGATCGGCTCCCGCGTCGCCCGGACGGGCGTAGGAGGGGAGCCGGTCCGCGGTGATCGGGACGTCGACGGTTGCAGGCACGTGACGAGGGTAGACCAAACGTCTGATCCAATAGGGTCATGCCGTCCTACCGAGAGAGGCTGTGGCCCGCGCCCTGGCTCTTCGTCGCCACCGCCCTCGTGATCCCCGCCAGCATCCTGGTGTTCGCGCCCATCGACCTCGCGGTGGGGGTGATCGTCGCGGTCGTGCTGTACGCGGGCTGCGTGCTGTCGCTGCTGGCCCTCTCCCCCGTGATCGAGGTGGCGGAGGGGGAGCTGCGCGCCGGCCGCGCGCACATCCCGCTGGACCTCGTGGGCGAGCCGTCCTCCTACTCGGGGGACCAGGCGTTCGCCGAGCGCGGGACGCGCCTGGACGCGCGGGCGTACCTGGTCATCCGCGGCTGGGTGAAGGAGGTGGTGCGGGTCCCGATCGAGGATCCGGCCGACCCGACGCCGTACTGGCTGGTCTCCACTCGCCGCCCGGACGACATCGTCGCCGCGATCCGGGGATCACGGCGACGGAGCGGTCGTCCTTCGGAGCCGGGAGGCGCTTAAGCGGCGCACTCCAAGCAGATCGGCCCGAGCTTCTCCTCGTGGTCGATCTGCGAGCGGTGCTTCACCAGGAAGCAGCTCACGCACGTGAACTCGTCCGCCTGGGGCGGAAGGACCACGACGTCCAGATCGAGGTCGGACAGATCGGCACCGGGCAGTTCGAATCCGCCCGGGTTGTCGGCGTCATCGACGTCGACGACTCCGGACATCTTGTCGGGGACTCGCTCCTTCAGGGCCTCGATCGACTCGGAGTCGTCATCGGTCTTGCGGGGGGCGTCGTAGTCCGTAGCCATTCCCATCCACTTCTTATTTCTGCTGTTCAACAAATCGGCGGGGTCAGTGTGCATCACGACGCATCGATTCGCAAACCACCTCGAACGGCTCTTGACACCCGCTCGCCCCGCCTCCTTCCGCACCAACTTTCGACCCGCCCGGGGTATTCCCGGCCGATCGCCCGGGCGCGTGGCATCCTTGCCCGGTCCGCGTCCAGAAGGAGGGTCCCCACGATGATGGAACTGAAGGTGATCGGCGTCGAGGGCGGATCGCTCGTCCTCGTGTCCGAGGGCGGCGAGCGCTTCTCGGTCCGCATCGACGAGACGCTGCAGAGCCAGCTGCGGCCGCGGGTCCACACCCTCCCGCCGCGCGAGAAGCGCGTCTCCCCCCGCGAGATCCAGGCCCACATCCGCTCCGGGCTCTCCGCCGAGGAGGTCGCCGAGCTCACGGGCGCCGACCTGGGCTACGTCCAGCGCTTCGAGGGACCCGTCACGGCCGAGCGCGAGCACATCGTCGCGTCCGCCCTCGCCGTGCGCGTCTACACGACCACCGACCCCGATCCCCTCGAGGAGGACACGCCCTTCGGCGACGTCATCCGCGACCGCCTCGCGTCGCTCGGCGCCGAGGGCGAGCAGTGGTCGAGCTGGAAGGAGGAGGAGGGCTGGGTCGTCAAGCTCCTCTTCCGCTCGGACGAGATCGACCACGACGCCCGCTGGCGCTTCGACCCGCGGAAGGCGCTGCTGTCGCCGCTGACCTCCGAGGCGATCACGCTCTCGCAGCAGGGCGAGATCCGGCCGACCCTCATCCCGCGCCTGCGCGCCGTCATCCCCGCCGCCGTCGACGAGCTCGCCACGCGCTTCGACCCGGAGTCCGCGGAGGCGCCGACCCGCTCCGCCCGGGCCGACCACCCCACCGCCGGCCGCCCCGCCGCGATGCCGCACGCCCGGCCGGCCGCCGTCCGCCCCTCCGACACGGAGCCGCAGCCGGCCCTCTCCGAGACCCCGCGCCCGATCTCGACGCTCCCCCGCCCCGTCACCAGCACGACGGAGCAGCGCGAGCGTAACCTCAACGACACCGCCGACCTGCTCGACGCCCTGCGGCGCCGCCGGGGCGAGCGCGATCACGCCTCGAGCCTCCGCGTCCGCGAGGAGCCGGAGCCCGAGGCCGAGGCCGCTCCTCCCGTCGAGAAGGCACCGGAGCCGCCGCGCACCGCTCCCCCGGTCCCCGAGCAGCCGTCGGGCGTGCGCGGGAGCCTCCGCCGGGGGCGGGCGTCGATGCCGAGCTGGGACGAGATCGTCTTCGGAGCGCGCAGCGACGACTGATCCTCCGCCGGCGCGGCGCCGCCGGGGTGGACGGTGCCCCCCGTCCCTCCGGCCCGGCTCAGGCCAGCGCGCCGAAGCGGAGGAGCGGCACCTGCGTCTCCTCCGGCGTGAGCGACCCGTGCTGCCCGATCATCGAGCGGCCGGAGGAGTCGTCCGCCGCGTAGTAGGCGATGGTCCTCCGTGCCGCGACGAACACGTCGCCCATCCGCTCGGCCGCCGCCGGCGAGACCTCGCCGAACCAGCCGCTCGCAGCGACCCCGTCGCGCGTCGCGATCCAGGCGCGTGCGCCCTCCGCCTCGATCCAGCGCCGCGCCACCTCGTCGGGGTCCACACCCGGCTCGAGGTGCAGCTGCAGGCAGCGGGGCTCTCCGCCGAGGTGCCGGACGCCCTCGAGCAGCGGTCCCCGCTCGACGAGCACGTGCGAGGACGCCGGAACGTCCACGATGCCGTGGTCGGCGGTGACCAGCACGCTCTCGCGGGCGGAGAGCCCGCGGACCGCTCCGCCGACCTCCCCGTCCAGGAGCTCGAGCGCTGCCGTCCACTCCGGCGACTCCCAGCCGCGCGCGTGCGCCGCCTGGTCGAGCTCGGGGACGTAGAGGTACACGAGCTGCCGGCCGCCCTCGTCGAGCAGGGCGCGCGCCGCCGTGAAGCGCTCGGCGACGCCGCCGGCGGAGTGGTACTCGGCGCCGCGCAGGATCGCCCGCGTGAGACCGGAGCGGGCGTACCGCGCTGGGCCGATCACTCCGGCCCGGACACCGGCGGCCGAGGCCTGCTCGAAGACCGTGGGGTGGGGCTGCCACGTCTCGGGCACCATGCCCTCGTCCCAGCCGGAGAGCTGGTTGACCAGGCGGTCGGAGGCGCGGTCGAGCACGCGGTAGCCGACCATCCCGTGCCCGCCCGGGCGCAGGCCCGTCGTCAGGCTCGCCAGGGCCGCCGCGGTGGTCGTCGGGAAGCCCGAGACGAGCGTGGTGCCGCGGTTGAGGGCCGGGGCGAGCGTGCGCGAGTGGCCCCCGCGCTGGCGGAGGTTCGCGGCACCCAGGCCGTCGACGAGGACGACCACGATCCGCTCGACGCGGGGCGAGCCGAAGAGGCCGGGGCGGCCCAGGAGCGCGTCGAGGGCGCCCGGCAGGACGTCGGCGAGGCTCCGCCGCCCGTCGGGGGCTGGCGGTAGCATGTGGGTCATCGCGCCCAGTTTCGCACAGCGCCGCCGTCCCCGCCGGGCCGGTGCGGCGGAGCGTCCGCGTGAACGGGAGGGCCGGTCCCGTCCGCGAGGCGCCGTCTCCGCTCCGCCCGTCCCGTCGAGCGCCGCAGGGCGGTGCAGTCCCCCGCCGCCGCCCCGCGCCCGCCACCGAATCGAGTCATGAACGCTGCAGCCCCCTCCTCCGGATCCTCGCTCACCGAGCGCATCGAGGACGTCGACGTCTCGGCCGAGATGGAGGGGTCCTTCCTCGAGTACGCGTACTCGGTCATCTACTCGCGGGCCCTGCCCGACGCCCGCGACGGCCTCAAGCCGGTGCAGCGCCGGATCCTCTACATGATGAGCGAGATGGGGCTGCGGCCCGATCACGGCCACGTGAAGTCGGCCCGCGTGGTCGGCGAGGTGATGGGCAAGCTGCACCCGCACGGCGACGCCTCGATCTACGACTCCCTCGTCCGCCTCGCCCAGCCGTTCACGATGAGGGTCGCCCTCGTCGACGGGCACGGCAACTTCGGCTCCCTCGACGACGGCCCGGCCGCGGCCCGCTACACCGAGGCCCGCCTCGCCCCGGCCGCCACGGCCATGACCGAGCACCTCGGCGAGGACGTCGTCGACTTCGTCCCGAACTACGACAACTCGCACGACCAGCCCGAGGTCCTCCCCTCCGCGTTCCCGAACCTGCTGGTCAACGGGGCCAGCGGCATCGCCGTCGGCATGGCGACGAACATGGCGCCCCACAACCTCGTGGAGGTGATCGGGGCGGCCCGGCACCTGATCGCCCATCCCGACGCGTCCCTGGACGACCTGATGTCGTTCGTCCCCGGACCGGACTTCCCGAGCGGTGGCACGATCGTCGGCCTCGCCGGCGTGCGCGACGCCTACGCGACCGGCCGGGGCGGCTTCAAGACCCGCGCGCGCGTCTCGGTCGAGAGCATCACCGCGCGCAAGTCCGGCCTGGTCGTCACCGAGCTGCCCTACCTCGTCGGCGCCGAGAAGGTCATCGACAAGATCAAGGACGGCGTCCAGAACAAGAAGCTCAGCGGCATCTCGGACGTCACCGACCTGACGGACCGGGACAACGGCCTCCGGCTCGTCATCGGGATCAAGACCGGCTTCAGCCCGGAGGCCGTCCTCGAGCAGCTCTACCGCTACACGCCCCTCGAGGACGCGTTCTCGATCAACAACGTCGCGCTGGTCGACGGCGGCCCGCGCACCCTCGGCCTGAAGGAGCTGCTGCAGGTCTACATCGGCCACCGGGTGCAGGTCGTCACCCGGCGGACCCGCTACCGACTGCGCAAGCGCCAGGAGCGGCTGCACCTGGTCGAGGGCCTGCTCATCGCGATCCTCGACATCGACGAGGTCATCCAGCTGATCCGCGGGAGCGACGACACCGCGGCGGCGCGGGCCCGGCTGATCGAGGTCTTCGACCTCAGCACTCTGCAGGCCGACTACATCCTCGAGCTCCAGCTCCGCCGCCTCACGAAGTTCTCGCGCATCGAGCTCGAGACCGAGCGCGACACCCTCCTCGCCGAGATCGCCGAGCTCGAGGCCCTCCTCGCCAGCCGCTCACGGATCGACGAGCTGGTCTCGGACGAGCTCGACGAGGTCGCCCAGCGCCTCGGGACCCCGCGGCGCACCCTGCTCACCGAGGCGCGTCCCTCCGTCGCCACCACCGGGCGGAAGGCCGCCGCGGTGCTCGAGATCGCGGACGTGCCCTGCCGGGTGTTGCTGAGCACCACCGGCCGCATGGTGCGGGTCGACCGCGACCCCGAGGCCGCTCCCCACCCCGAGCGCGCCACGCGCCGCTCGAAGCACGACGCCGTCCTCAGCGTGCTCGACACGACCAGCCGGACGGAGATCGGCGCGGTCACCAGCGCCGGTCGGCTCCTCCGCTTCTCGCCGGTCGACGTGCCCGCCGTCCCCTCCTCCTCGGTGCAGCTGGGCGCGGGCGTGCGCATGAGCGACTACCTCCCGCACCTGGCGAAGGACGAGCGGGTGCTCGCGCTCGTCGCCCTCGACGACGAGCGGCCGATCGCGCTCGGCACCCAGCAGGGCGTCGTCAAGCGCGTCGCGCCGGGCGAGCTGCCCAACCGCCCGGACATCGAGCTCATCGCCCTGAAGCCGAAGGACGCCGTCGTGGGCGCGGCCGCGTCGGCGGAGGAGGACGAGCTGGTCTTCGTCACTGGCGAGGCCCAGCTGCTGCGCTTCCCCGCGTCCGCCGTCCGCCCTCAGGGCCGGACCGCCGCGGGGATGGCCGGGGTCAAGCTGGCCGAGACCGACGACGTCGTGCACTTCGCCGTCGTCGCCGCCGAGGACCGGGACGAGGCCGTCGTCGCGACGGTCGCCGTCGACAGCTGGGCCCTCTCGGGGACCGACACCGGCAGTGCGAAGGTCTCGCCGTTCTCGGAGTTCCCTGCCAAGGGCAGGGCCACCGGCGGAGTCCGTGCGCAGCGCTTCCTCAAGGGTGAGACCGCCCTCGGAGTGGCGTGGGTCGGCCCCGGACCCGCGCACGCGCTCGAGGCCGACGGCTCGGTCGCCGCGCTGCCCGACTCCGGGATGAAGCGCGACGGCTCCGGCGTGGCGCTCGCGGCGCCGATCGCGACGATCGGAGCGGCGCCCGAGGTGTTCTGAGCCCCGCGGCTCAGACGTCGATGCGGTCCCGCGACAGCGACTCGGACCCGCGGACGATGAACTCCTTGCGGGGTGCCACGTCGTTGCCCATCAGCAGCTCGAACACCCGGCCGGCGTTCTCCGCGTCGGCGACCCGCACCCGGCGGAGGGTGCGGCGGGAGCGGTCCATGGTCGTCGTGGCCAGCTGGTCCGCGTCCATCTCGCCGAGCCCCTTGTAGCGCTGGATCGGGTCCTGGTAGCGGCGGCCCGCCTTGCCGAGGGCCGCGAGCACGCTCTGCAGCTCCTTCTCGGAGTAGGTGTAGATCGTCTCGTTCGGCTTCTTCCCCGCGTTCATCACCACGAGCCGATGCAGCGGAGGCACGGCGGCGAAGACGCGCCCCGCCTCGACGAGCGGCCGCATGTAGCGGAAGAAGAGCGTGAGCAGCAGGGTGCGGATGTGGGCGCCGTCGACGTCGGCGTCGCTCATCAGGATGATCTTCCCGTAGCGGGCGGCCGAGAGGTCGAAGGAGCGGCCGGAGCCGGCTCCGATCACCTGGATCATCGAGGCGCACTCGGCGTTCGAGAGCATGTCGGCGATGCTCGCCTTCTGCGTGTTGAGGATCTTCCCCCGGATCGGCAGCAGGGCCTGGTACTCGCTGTTGCGGGCGAGCTTGGCGGTGCCGAGGGCGGAGTCGCCCTCGACGATGAAGAGCTCGCTGTTCTCGACGTCGCTGCTGCGGCAGTCGACCAGCTTCGCCGGAAGGGAGGAGGACTCCAGCGCGTTCTTGCGGCGCTGCGTCTCCTTGTGCGCGCGGGCCGAGATCCGCGACTTCATCTCGGCGACGACCTTCTCGAGGAGCTGGGAGGTCTGCGCCTTGTCCTCGCGGCGCGTCGAGGAGAACACCGCGCCCAGCGTCGAGGCGATGGTGGAGGCGACGATCGCGCGGACGGCGGGCGTGCCCAGCACCTCCTTCGTCTGGCCTTCGAACTGCGGCTCAGGGAGCCGCACGGTCAGCACGGCGCTGAGCCCGGCGAGGACGTCGTCCTTCTCGAGCTTGTCCGAGCCGACCTTGAGGCGGCGGGCGTTCGCCTCCACCTGGGAGCGGAGCAGCTTCAGCAGGCCCTGCTCGAAGCCGGTCTGGTGCGTCCCGCCCTTGGGCGTCGAGATGATGTTCACGAAGCTGCGCATCACCGTCTCGTAGCCGGTGCCCCAGCGCAGGGCGATGTCGACCTCGCAGGTGCGCTCCACCTCGGTGGGCACCATGGCGCCGCCGGGGGTCAGCACCGGCACGGTCTCGGTGAAGGTGCCGGAGCCGGTGAGGCGCAGCACCTCGGTCACGGGGGCGTCGGGGGCGAGGAACTCGACGAACTCCGAGATACCGCCGTCGTAGCGGAACATCTCGGCGCGGCGCTCGTCCGCCCTGTCGTCGACGATGTCGATCGTCAGGCCGGGGACGAGGAACGCGGTCTGCCGGGCACGCGTCACCAGGTCGTCCGTCTGGAACGAGGCGCCCTTCGTGAAGATCTGGCGATCGGCCCAGTAGCGCACGCGCGTTCCGGTGACGCCCTTGGCGACCTTCCCGACGACCGTCAGCTCCGACCCGTTCTCGAACGGCGTGAACGGAGCGTCGGGGGTGGGCTCGCCCGCGTCGGCGAAGCGCCCGGGCTCCCCCCGGTGGAACGACATCCGGTAGGTGCGGCCGTTGCGGTCGACCTCGACGTCGAGGCGCTCCGAGAGCGCGTTGACCACGGAGGCGCCGACGCCGTGCAGACCGCCGGACGCCGCGTAGGACCCGGAGCCGAACTTGCCGCCCGCGTGCAGCTTCGTGAACACGACCTCGACTCCGGAGAGCCCCGTCTTCGGCTCGATGTCGACCGGGATCCCGCGCGCGCGGTCGCGCACCTCGACGCTGCCGTCGGCGTGCAGGAGCACGCTGATCTCGGTCCCGTGCCCGGCCAGCGCCTCGTCGACGGAGTTGTCGATGACCTCCCAGAGGCAGTGCATGAGGCCGCGCGAGTCGGTCGATCCGATGTACATGCCGGGCCGCTTCCGGACCGCTTCGAGACCCTCGAGGACGGAGAGGTGGCGGGCGTTGTAGTCGGTGGAGGCCATCCGCCCAGTCTACTTTCGGGAACCGCTCCGGCCGCGGTGGCGCGGCACCCGACGACAGCACGATGGCCGCTCGGCGCGGGGCCCCTACGCGCAGAGCGAAATGCCGACCGATCGACTCCGTGCGGAAACAATCGCGTGCTTGGATGGGTTCCACTAAGCAGAGATCGAAGAACGAGTGCAGGAGGCCAAGTCATGTCGACCACAGCAACCCAGAACGGCGTGGACGAGCTCGCCGGTGCCCACCAGCTCTCCGCCGCCGACCGCTGCGACAGCTGCGGTGCGCAGGCGTACATCCGAGTGGTCGTGAACAACGGAGAACTGCTGTTCTGCGCGCACCACGGGAAGAAGTACCAGGAGAAGCTCTCCAGCATCGCCCAGAGCTGGCACGACGAGTCCGCCCGACTCTTCGAGGAGCAGCGCCCCTAGCGCGTCCCCGATCAGCCCGGACGGCGCGTCAGCGCCCTACCGACCGACACCGAGCCGCTTCGCGATCACTTCGCGAGCGGCTCGTGCCGTTTCATCGACCAGGCGGAGACACTCGTCCGACGGGGAGTAGGCGTCGCCGAGGGCGCGCCGCAGGATCGCGTCCGCGAGCGAGGGGTTCTTCGCGAGGACGGGGCCGTGCAGGTGCGTGCCCAGAAGGCCTCCCACCGCGTAGCCCTCGTGGCCGGCGCCGTCGCCGGTGCCGTGCAGCACTCGGCCGAGCGCGTGCTCGGGCGCGATCCCGGTCATCCGGCGCTCGTGGTTCTCGAATCCGACGAGGACGCCGCCCGGCGTCTCGACGAGGAGGTCGTCGGTCGCGCGCTCGCCCGTGACCGAGTCTCCGGGGAACAGCTCGATCCCCCGGGCGCCGCCCGCGGCCGTGCTGATCGAACCGGCCAGCATCTCCCAGCCGGCTCCGACCGCGACCACCTGAGTGCCCTGGTCGACCCAGGCCCGCAGCGTCGGCGCGATCTCGTGGAGGAGTGCCAGGACGCCCGGGAGGTCCTCGTCCGCTCCCGTCCCGGCGACCAGGACGTCCGGACGGACCTCGGCGTCGGAGGCGGTCACCAGCGGCACCACCTCCGCCTCGACGCCCGACCAGCGCGCCCGAGCCGCGAGGACCCGGGCGTTCGCCGCGTCGCCGTTGCTGTCCAGGACGTCGGGAGCGAGCACGGCGATGCGGAGGGTGGTCACGCGGTCTCCTCGCGGTTGGTGACGAGCTGCAGGTGCGCACGGGTGCGGCGCATCGAATCGGCCGAGAAGACGATGGTCTTCCGGCCGGAGGCGGGGGTCGGCAGAGCGAGGAACGTGTCGAGCGCGCGGCCCAGGTCCTCGTCGACGGAGTCGACGCGGACACCGTCGTAGCGCAGGTGCAGCGCCGCCTCGTGCGCCTTCGACCCCGAGACGACTCTGACGTGCCCGAGCACGGAGGTGTCCACGGGCCAGAAGTAGGAGGGGTCTCGGACGTCGGAGCCGATCGCGAGCATGATCTGCTCGGTCCCCTCGGGGATCTCCGCGATGTTCAGGCGGTAGCTCGCCGGGTTCTGAACCAGCACGAACTCGACCTCGTGGCCGCGCACGGTGACGATCTCGCCCCGCCCGAAGACGGGGTCGATGCTCGAGAGCGCGGAGGCGGCGAGGGCCGGGTCGAAGGCCTCTGCGAGCACGGCGCGGGCCGTGGAGACGGCCGCCGCGGCGTCGACCGCGTAGTGGACGCCCCGCGCGGGGAGCCGGACCTCGAGCGAGTCGCCGTCGCTGACGATGCGCGCGGCCGCTCCCGTCGTGCTCTCGACGACGGTGGTGGCACGGTCGGTCCCGGCCTCCGCCTCCGCGGCGTAGCCGAGACCGCCCGACGCGGAGTCGCGGACGGAGGAGGAGACGCCGTACCAGCGGATCCGCTCGTCGGGGAGGGAGGTCGCGACATCGGCGACGTGGCGGTCGTCGGCGTTCAGCACGACGGGACCGGTCGCGCGGGAGGCGATGGTGCCGAGCATCCGGGCGACCATGGCCGGATCGAAGAAGCGGTCGATCTGGTCGACCACCACGTTCGTCAGCAGGACGACGCGCGGGCGCATCCGGGGCGCGAGGCGCGCGCCGTGACCCTCGTCCATCTCGAGGACGGCGATGTCGGCGTCGATCCGTCCGCGGAGGTCCGCCCGCTCCAGGAGCGCGGAGGTCAGCCCCTGGGCGATGTTGGCCGTCGAGGGGTTGGTGAAGACCCGGAGCCCGTGCGCGCGGAGCACCGCGACCAGCATCTTGGTCGTGGTCGACTTGCCCGCCGATCCCGTGACGACCACGAGGCCGTCCCGGAATCCGTCGAGCACCGCGGGCAGGAATCCGGGCGCGACACGGTTCACCACGAGTCCGGGCACGGCGGATCCCCCGCCGGGCTTCCGGACCCGCGCGGCGAACCGGGCGGCCCTCCCGAGGAGGACCGCCGGCGCGTAGCGGATCACCGGCCTACTCGAGGTAGTCGCGGAGCGACTGCGAGCGGGACGGGTGGCGGAGCTTGGCCATCGTCTTGGACTCGATCTGGCGGATGCGCTCGCGCGTCACGCCGAAGGTGTCGCCGATCTGGTCGAGCGTCTTCGGCATGCCGTCGCCGAGGCCGAAGCGCATGCGGATCACGCCGGCCTCGCGCTCCGAGAGCGAGTCGAGCAGCGACTCCAGCTGCTTCTGCAGCATGGTGAAGCCCACGGCGTCGGCCGGGACGACCGCCTCGGTGTCCTCGATGAGGTCGCCGAACTCGCTGTCGCCGTCCTCGCCCAGGGGCGTGTGCAGCGAGATCGGCTCGCGCCCGTACTTCTGCACCTCGATGACCTTCTCGGGGGTCATGTCGAGCTCGCGCGAGAGCTCCTCGGGCGTGGGCTCGCGGCCCAGGTCCTGGAGCATCTGGCGCTGCACGCGGGCCAGCTTGTTGATGACCTCGACCATGTGCACCGGGATGCGGATGGTGCGGGCCTGGTCGGCCATCGCGCGGGTGATCGCCTGGCGGATCCACCACGTGGCGTAGGTCGAGAACTTGAAGCCCTTGGTGTAGTCGAACTTCTCGACCGCACGGATGAGGCCCAGGTTGCCCTCCTGGATGAGGTCGAGGAACTGCATCCCGCGACCGGTGTAGCGCTTCGCGAGGCTGACGACGAGCCGGAGGTTCGCTCCGAGCAGGTGGCTCTTCGCGCGCTGGCCGTCCTTCGCGACCCAGCGCAGCTCGCGGACGAGCTCCGGGCTGAGGTCGGTCGAGTTGGCGAGCTTGTCCTCGGCGAACAGGCCGGCCTCGATGCGCATCGCGAGCTCGACCTCCTCGGCCGCGTTCAGGAGCGCGACCTTGCCGATCTGCTTCAGGTAGTCCTTGACCGGGTCGGCGGTGGCGCCGGTGATCGCGGTCGAGTAGACCGGGACCTCGTCGTCCTCTCCGCCGAACGACAGGACGAGCGCACCGCTCGGGAACGGCTCGGCCGGAGCGGCGACGGCAGCGGCGGCCGGGGCCTCCGGCGTCTCCGCGTCGTCCTTCGCGTCGGTCTCGGTGTCCTCGGCGACGACCTCGGTCTCCTCCTCCTCCGCCGCCTCGTCGGGCTCGACGGCGTCGGTCGGCTCCTCCTCGGTGTCGGCGGGAGCGGCGGGCTTGGTCGTGGCGCGCGAGCGGGTCGTCTTGGCCGCGGTGGTCTTGGCCGCCGTGGTCTTCGCCGCGGGCTTGCGCGTCGCGGGCTTCTTGGTGGTCGTCGTCACGTCGTCGTCGACGGCGTCGAGCGTTGCGGTCTTGGTAGCTCTGGTGGCCATAGCGGCACCTCTCCATCCGTTGCGTCCCGGGGGCGGGCGGCGCGGGAAGGCGTCGTCCGTCGGTGGGCATTACGAGGACCCATGTCAAGTCGAGGACGTCGCACGCCCGACGTGGGCCTGGTGCTCCTCGACCCGAACGGGTCCTATTGACAATTATTGCACGTCTGAGTAGTGCAGCCGTGCGGTGCGGTGCGAGTGGGGCTCGATCCGGCGGGATCCGGGCCGTTCCGCTGGGACATCGCGTCTGCAGAAGGGCGGATCGACGGACGACCGTCAGCGCCCCGCGCGGCCGCGGCGCATCCGGTCACTCAGTGCAACCCAGAGAGGGGCCACGGTTATTCCCTCGTCCTCGGCCAGGCGGCGGCGGGTCCGGCGGCGCGCGACGACGAGTCCGACGACTCCGGCGCCGACCACCACGTACTGCACGCACCACGCCAGGCGGAAGTGCTCGAGCGAGTAGGTCTGCTCGGAGGAGGCACCGGGACCGGCCAGTGCGTCGAGGATCAGGCCGATCGCGAACATCATCGTGAAGCTGGCCAGGAACCCGCCCACGTTGACGACTCCGTTCGCCGCGCCGAGGCTCCGCGAGGGGTTGAACGTGCGGGCGAAGTCGAACCCGATCATGGAGCCGGGGCCGCCCGCTCCGACGACGATCAGGAGCAGCACCACGAGCCAGTACGGCGGGACGCCGGGCCAGAGCAGCACGACGGTCCAGGCGACTGCCATCGCCGAGACGATCCCGAGCACGAGGTTGCTGCGGCGCATGGGGTGGCGAGCGGTCAGGACGCCGAGCACCGGCCCGACGACGATCCCCGCGATCACGACGATCGTGAGGGTCGGCGCGGCGACGGTCGGCGGCAGGCCGATCGCGTAGACGAGGAAGGGGTAGCCCCAGAGCAGCGTGAACACCGTGCCGGAGGACTGCGTGACGAAGTGCGACCAGAAGCCGAGCTGCGTCCCCGGCCGGCGCAGGCTCACTCCGAGCTGCGCGATCGTCGCCCGGAGCGTCGGAGGCACCACCGTGATCGGCTCGGTGCGCGGCGGGACGTCGGCGACCAGGAGGAGCACGCCGAGGAAGGACACGGCCCCGAGGCCGGCGGCGCTGAGGAACGCGGGCTCCCAGCCGAACGTGTGGAGGATCGCCGCGAACGGGAGTGCGGAGAGGATCTGGCCCACCTGGCCGATGTTGCCGATCCACTGCGAGAGCTGCGGCACGATCGGTCCGCTGAACCAGGTCACCGTGAGGCGGATCACGGAGGTGAAGATCGCGGCGTCCCCGGCTCCCAGCAGGATCCGCCCGACGATCGCGACGCCGATGCCCGGCGCGATCGCGACCACGACCTGGCCCGCCATCATCAGTGCCGTGCCCGAGAGGATCAGGGTCCGCGGGCCGAACCGGTCGATGAGGATCCCGACCGGGATCTGCATCCCGGCGTAGACGATCAGCTGGACGACGGCGAGCGACGAGAGGACGGCGGCGGCCACCCCGAACCGTTCCGCGGCGTCCACTCCTGCGACGCCCAGCGTCGTGCGGTCCAGGACCGCGACGAGGTAGGCGAACGCTCCGGCACCGAAGACGAACCAGGCTCGACGATCACGCACTCGTCCGATCCTACGGCCGCTCAGGAGGCGGTGGGCTCCTCGCCCGGGCGGCGGATCGCGAGGAACTTCTCGAGCTCGGCGGCGATCGCGTCGGCGCTGGGCACGAAGCCGTCCTCGTCGGTGAGCGGCGAGCGGAGGCTCGTCCCCTCCATGTAGGTGTCGTGCCGCGCCTCGAGGGCCGAGACCAGCTTCTGCAGCTCGTCGTTGCCGCCGACCTGCTCGTCGACCTTGCCGAGGAACTCCCGCCCGCTCTCGCGCAGGCGGTCCGTCGGGAAGATGAGGCCGGTCGACGCCGAGATGCTCTCGAGCGCCGCGACCGCCGCCTGCGGGTACTCGGTGTCCGACAGGTAGTGGGGGATGAGCAGCGCGAAGCCGACCACGGTCAGACCGCGCTCGTAGAGGCGCAGCTCGAGCAGGTGGAGGACGTTCGAGGGCACCTGCGTGTGCGGCTTCCAGACCGACATCGCCTCGATCAGGTCCTCGCGGTTGCCGCTCACGGTGACGCCGACGGGCCGGGTGTGCGGCACGGGCATCGGGATCGCCTGGACCCACGTGGTCGAGGCGACGTCGAGCCGCTCGAGGAGGGAGACCACCGCGCGGGTGAACCGCTCCCACTGGAAGTCGGGCTCGAAGCCGGTGAGCAGGAGGAACGGCTGGTGCAGCTCGTCGTGCGCGAGCGAGAGCCGGAGCATCGCAGGACGGTAGTCCGTCAGGTGGTCCTGGTCGAACGTGATGATGGGGCGGCGGGCCCGGTAGTCGAGCAGCTGATCCTGGTCGAAGACCGCGACTTCGCGGTGCTCGAGGGTCTCGAAGAGGTACTCCCCCAGCTGCCCCACCGCTCCCCCGGCGTCGGCCGAGCCGGTCAGGCCCGCGACGAGGTGCAGCCCGCGCGGGATCTCGGAGAGGTCGCCCTCGATCTCGAACAGGTCTTCCGGATCCAGCATGCGTCCAGTCTAAACGGGGGTCCCGGCGCCCCGTCCGGGTCCGCTGAGCCCTCAGCGAACAGCGCCTAGCATTGCCGCCATGCCCCTCTCCTCTCTCGAGTACTCGACCGTTCCCGCCTCCGACATCGACACCGACGCCCTCGTCCTCGGCGTCGCCCCGGGACCCGACGGTCCCCAGCTCGTCGGCGCGGAGGGCTTCGAGGAGCTGGCCCCCGCGCTGAGCGCGCTCGGCGCGACCGGCGCCGCCGAGACGCTCGTGCGCGTGCCGTCCTCGGTCCGTGCCGGAGTGATCGTCCTCGTCGGCCTCGGCTCGGCGGAGCCCGACGACACCGCGCTGCGGAACGCCGCGGGCGCCGCCGTCCGCCTGCTCGCGGGGTCCGCCTCCGTGGCCCTCTCCCTCCCCGCCGGCTCCGACGGCACGCTCGCCGCGGTCGCCGAGGGCGCCGCGCTCGGCTCCTACTCCTTCACCGCCTTCCGCGGCAGCACCGCCGCCGCGGCGAAGGCGCCCGTCGAGCACGTCGTCCTGCTGGGCGGCGGCGAGTCGGCCGACCCCGCCGTCCTGGACCGGGCGCTCGTGCTCGGCCGCGCGGTCGGCACGGTGAAGGACCTCGTCAACACTCCCCCGTCGCACCTCTACCCGCAGACGCTGGCCGAGGCCGTGCAGACCGGCGCCGAGGGACTGCCGCTCGAGGTCACCGTCTGGGACGAGGAGGCCCTCGCGGAGGAGGGGTTCGGCGGCATCCTCGGAGTCGGCAGCGGCTCCTCCCGCCCGCCCCGCCTCGTGAAGGTCGCCTACGCGCCCGAGGGCGCGAGCACCCACCTCGCCCTGGTCGGCAAGGGCATCACCTTCGACAGCGGCGGACTCTCGCTCAAGCCGCCGGCCTCGATGATCGGGATGAAGACCGACATGGCGGGCGCGGCGACCGTGTACGCCGTCGTGCGCGCCATCGCGGAGCTCGGCCTCCCGCTCCGCGCGACCGCCTGGCTCTGCATCGCCGAGAACCTCCCCTCCGGGACCGCGATCCGCCCGGACGACGTGCTCACCGTGCGCGGCGGGACCACGGTGGAGGTGCTGAACACCGACGCCGAGGGCCGGCTGGTGCTCGCCGACGGCCTCGTCGCCGCCAGCGAGGAGCAGCCCGATGCGATCATCGACGTCGCGACGCTGACCGGCGCCTCCGTGGTCGCCCTCGGCAACCGGACCGTCGGCGCTCTGGGCGACGACGAGCTGGTCTCCCGCGTCCTCGACGCCGCCCGCGCGGCGGGAGAGCCCTTCTGGCAGATGCCACTCCCCGCGGAGCTGCGACCTCTGCTCAACTCGGACATCGCCGACATCGCGAACGTCAAGCCGGGCAACACCGCCGGCGGCATGCTCCTCGCCGGCCACTTCCTCCGCGAGTTCGTCGGGAAGCGCGGCGAGGGCGAGGACGCGACCACGATCCCGTGGGCGCACCTCGACATCGCCGGCCCCTCGAGCAACGGAGGCGGCGGCTACGGCTTCACCGGAGCCGGCGCCACGGGGGTCTCGGTGCGCGCGCTGATCGCCCTGGCCGAGGGCTTCGCGAGCGCGTAGTAGGGTCGACGGGGCGGGAGATCCCGCCTCGTCCCCCCTCCCGATCCGCTCGGCGCTGAGCGCCGGAGCCGGTCGGCCGGGAAGCGGGACCGCACGTCGCGAGGGAGTCACTGGGTGTCGGAAGAGCGCTACGACCTGGTCGTGCTCGGAGGTGGCAGCGGCGGGTACGCGGCGGCCCTCCGGGCGACGCAGCTCGGGATGAGCGTCGCGCTCGTGGAGCGCGACAAGCTCGGCGGCACCTGCCTGCACCGCGGGTGCGTGCCCACCAAGGCCCTGCTGCACGCCGCCGAGCTGGCGGACGGCGCCCGCGAGGGAGAGAAGTACGGCGTGCTCTCGAGCTTCACCGGGATCGACATGGCGGGCGTCACGCGCTACCGCGAAGGCGTCGTCGCCGGCAAGTACAAGGGGCTCCAGAGCCTCGTGTCCTCGCGCGGCATCACGGTCGTCACGGGCGAGGGCCGCCTCACCGCGCCGGGCACCGTGACGGTCGGTGAGCACGTGCTCCACGGCGCGTCGGTCGTCGTCGCCACCGGGTCCGCCTCCCGCACCCTCCCCGGGATCGAGATCGGCGGCCGCATCCTGACGAGCGACCAGGCTCTCGAGCTCGACCACGTGCCCGCGAGCGTCGTCGTCCTGGGCGGCGGAGTGATCGGCGTCGAGTTCGCGAGCGTCTGGCGCTCGTTCGGCGCCGAGGTCACGATCGTCGAGGCCCTCCCCCACCTCGTCCCCAACGAGGACGAGAGCGTCAGCAAGCAGCTGGAGCGCGCCTTCCGCAAGCGGGGCATCGCCTTCCAGCTGGGATCCCGCGTCGCGTCGGTCTCGCAGAGCGAGGGCGGCGTCTCCGTGTCGCTCGAGAGCGGCGCCACGGTGGAGGGCGAGATCCTGCTGGTCGCTGTCGGCCGCGGCCCGGTGACCGCGGGCATCGGCCTCGAGGAGGCCGGGGTCCGCCTCGACCGCGGCTACGTGCTGACCGACGAGCGCCTGCAGACCTCCGTCCCCGGCGTGTACGCCGTGGGCGACATCGTGCCGGGGCTCCAGCTCGCGCACCGGAGCTTCCAGCAGGGGATCTTCGTCGCGGAGGAGATCGCCGGTCTGGGGCCGCAGGTCGTCTCGGACGTCAACGTCCCGAAGGTGACCTACAGCGACCCCGAAGTGGCCTCCGTCGGCCTCGGCGAGGCCCGCGCGATCGCCGAGTACGGCGCCGAGCGCGTCGCCGTGTACGACTACGGCCTCGGCGGCAACGCCCGGAGCACGATCATCGGGACCACCGGCTCCGTGAAGGTCGTGCGCCTGGTCGACGGCCCGGTCGTCGGCGTGCACATGGTCGGAGCCCGCGTCGGCGAGCTGATCGGCGAGGCTCAGCTCATCGTGAACTGGGAGGCGCATCCCCAGGACGTCGCGCCCCTCGTGCACGCGCACCCCACTCAGAACGAGGCGCTCGGCGAGGCGCACCTCGCTCTGGCCGGGAAGCCGCTGCACGCCCTGTAGAACCACTGCGGTGCGGCGACCCGCCGCTTCCGCATCAGTAAGCTGGACATCGAAACACAAGCGTCTTAAGGAGACAGGCTCATGAGCGAATCCGTCAGCCTCCCGGCACTCGGAGAGAGTGTCACGGAAGGAACGGTCACCCGCTGGCTGAAGAACGTCGGGGACCGCGTCGAGGTGGACGAGCCCCTGCTCGAGGTCTCGACCGACAAGGTCGACACCGAGATCCCGTCGCCCGTCGCGGGAGTGATCGAGGAGATCCTCGTCCAGGAGGACGAGACCGTCGAGGTCGGCGCCGAGCTGGTGCGCATCGGCGACGGCTCCGGAGCCGCGTCGGCGTCCGAGCCCGAGGCTCCCGCCGAGGAGGCCCCCGAGGTCCAGGCCGCCGAGACCGAGGCCACCGACGAGGCGACCCCGTCGGTCGACGCCGAGAGCGACGCCGAGGCCCCCGCCCCGGCCGAGCCCGAGCCGGCCCCGGCCGCGGCCTCGGGGGC
>NZ_PSWE01000035.1:0-33235 GCF_002932195.1 Rathayibacter sp. AY1C4
GCGAGCGCCAAGACGGCGGGCGTCGTGATCGACGACGCGGCCGTCACCCCGCAGTACGTGCAGGGCCTCACGCCCGCGCGGGAGCTCCCGGTGGTCGGGCGGATCGCGCTGGGGAGCCTGTTCAACAAGTTCGTCATCATCATCCCGCTGGCGCTGCTGCTCTCGGCGTTCGCGCCGCAGGTGCTGCCGTACCTGCTCATCCTCGGCGGCGCGTTCCTCTGCTTCGAGGGGGCGGAGAAGGTGCTCGAGTGGTTCGGCGTCTCGCACGGCGGCCACGAGACGGAGGCGCGCGACGAGAAGAAGCTCGTCTTCGGCGCCATCCGCACCGACCTCATCCTGAGCACCGAGATCATGCTGATCGCGCTCGACGGCCTCGACCCCGACTTCGGGATCTGGCCCACGCTCGGCGCGCTCCTGGTCGTCGGGCTCGGGATGACCGTGCTCGTCTACGGCGCCGTCGCGCTGCTCGTGAAGATCGACGACGTGGGCCTGCGCCTGATGAAGAACGCGGCCCGCGGCGTGCGGCGCACCGGGGCGAGGATCGTCGCGTCGATGCCGGTCGTGTTCCGCGCGATCAGCATCATCGGGACGCTCGCCATGCTCTGGGTCGGCGGGCACCTCGTCGTCGCGAACCTCGCCGAGACGGTGTGGCACGGTCCGTACGACCTCGTGCACGTCGTCACCCACGCGGTCGAGGGCGCGGGCCCCGTCGTCGTCTGGCTGGCCGACACCTTCGTCTCGATGATCTTCGGCCTCGTGCTGGGTCTGGTCATCGCGGCCGTCGTGATGGGCGTCTCGCGCCTGCGCTCCCGCGACGAGACGGCCGCGGGGCACTGAGCGGGGTCTCGGTACTCCGCGTGCCGCGGCTGGTCGACCGGCATGGGGGTGCGCGGTCGCTCCACCGGCGCGGAGGTGTGCGGCTGCCCGACCGGCACGGATCCATGCTGATCGAGTAGCCCGCGCCGCGGTCGCATCGGGATCCCGCGACGCGCCGCCCCCGCAGCGCCGCTCTCGATGAACGACGGACCGCCCCCGTCCCCGGAGGGGCGGAGGCGGTCCGTGTCGGAGGGGGCGTCAGCAGCTGCGGGCCGCGTACGCTCCCGTCGCCACCGAGGTGACCTGCTTGCCGTCGACCGTGCCCGTCGCGGTGACGGTGGCCTGGCCGGCCGGCACCGAGGCCGCGCGCGTGGTGAACGCGGCGCTGCCGCTCGCGCCGGGCGCGACTCCGGTGACCTGCTTCGACCCGGAGGGCGTCGCGATGGTCATCGAGACCGGCACGCCGGACTCGTTCTTCGCCGCGACGGTGAGCGTCACCTTGCCGGCGATGCAGCGGGTGGTCGCCGTGACCGCGACCGCGAGGGCGGCGGGCGCCTTCAGGGTCACCGTCACCGTCGTGGTCGAGGTGACGGAGCCGTCGGCCGCGCGGACCGCGATGGTCGCGACTCCGCCGTTCGCCGTCGTCGGCTGGGTGATCCGCACGGTGGCCGCCGAGTCGGTCGCCACTGCTCCGATCACCGGCATCGCCGTGCCCTCGACGGTGACCGCGTAGGAGGTGCGGGCCGGGTCGAACCCGGCGATGCCGGCTCCGCCGACGCGCAGGGCGCCCAGGGTGGCGACCGCGGCGGGGGAGGCGACCGACTCGTAGAGCTTGGTCTCGGCCACGATCAGGTGCGTGTTGTCGTAGGCGTTCATCACGACGCGGAAGGCCTTGGCCGTGACGGGCGCGAACGACGCGACCAGGGTCGGAGCCGTTCCTCCGGCCGGCGACGCGAGGGCCACGGCCGACTCGTAGCCGGGGACCGCGGTCCAGGTCGTGCTGTCGGCGGCCTGGTACTGCAGCTGGTAGGTCTGCGCCCAGCTGGTGCCGCCGTCGGCGAGGAACTGCACCGACACCTTCTCGACCTGGTGGGTCGAGGGGAAGGTGTAGGTCAGCGAGCTCTGCGCGGCCTTGGTGCCGTTGGTCCAGTTCGACCAGCCCTTGTCGCCGTCCACGCCGTTGCGGGTGCGCTCCGGTCCGTAGCCCGACTCCGACGACGACGCGGTCGCGACGATGCCGGCGTCCGGGTTGAAGTTGCGGAGCGTGCCCGTGGTGACGAGCACCGTGAGCGTGGCGGGGAGCGTAGCGCCGTCGGCGGTCGCCGTTCCCGAGACCGTCACCTGCCCGGCCCGGGCGAGGGAGGCGGTGGTGAGCGGCGTCCAGTCCCAGACGACCGGCACCGGGAAGGTGCTGGCCGAGGCGCCCACGCGGGCGGGGACCGTCGTCGGGGCCGAGGCCTTCACTCCGGCGACCGAGGCGCCCGCGGCGGCCGTGACCGACACGGGGTCGGTCGCGGTCAGTCCGCCGACGTCGACGAGCGCGGTGACCGTGATCGTCTGGCCGTAGAGGTCGGTCGCGGTGCCGGGCACCTCGACGCGGCCGGTCGCGCCGTACGCCGAGTCGGCGGGGCGCTGCCAGGTGACGGCGAGCGGTGCGCCGGCTCCCCAGGAGTACTGCGGGGTGATGCTCGCGGGCAGGGTCGGAGCGACGCCCGCGGTGGTGCGGACGGCGATCGTCTGGCCGGCGGTCGGCGCGAGGTCGCGGAGGGACCACGACTGGTTCGCTCCGCCGTTGGAGGTGTAGACGCCGACCGACGCGTTGTCGGCACTGGAGCCGCCGTTCACGTCGAGCGACTGGGCGATCGACTCGTTGACGAGCGAGAAGTTCACGCCGTCGGTGGTGTTGACGATCCAGCGGGTCGCGGCGGTCGTCTTCGCCGCGTCGACGGACAGCGAGCGCAGGTCGGTGCCGGCGGTCGTGGCTCCGAGCACGCGTCCGTCGCCGTTGACGAGGACGACGCGGCGGGTGGCCTCGCGCTCGCCGGCGGCGACCTCGCGGACCGTCCAGGTCTGCTTGGCGGCCGTGGCGGAGTCGGTGGCGAGGCCGGTGATCGTGGTCGCGGCGCCCGAGGGGTTGCCGGTCAGGGCCTTGCCGCTCTGGGTGCCGACCAGCTGGTAGCGGTGGCCGTCGCGCAGGGCGGGGGCGGAGTCGGCGACTCCCGAGACTCCGTCGATCGAGAAGCTCGTGACCGACTTGGCGGGCACGGTGATCGTGGCGGTGCGCGAGATGCGGTCGACGCTCACCGGCGTCTTGGCGACCAGGGCGTTGCTCGTGGGAGCGGCTGCCGAGGAGGCCTTCGTGGTGACGTAGGGGGTGACCGTCGCGGTGTCGGCGATGGTGCCGAAGCGGGAGAGGTCGAGCACGACGGTCTTCTCGGTCGCGGTGCTGTTGGTGTGCACGACGGTCGCGCCCGAGCCGTCGCCGCGGACGGCGGCGGTAGAGGAGCTGTCGTTGGAGGGCATCAGGTGGTCGCCCTCGTGGATGAACTTGGTGAAGTTCCGGATGGTGTTGAACTTCGAGTTCGTCTCGACGCCGCAGACCGGGGCCTTGGTGGAGTCGCCACCGGCGTCGGCGACGCGGCGGACCGACTTCCAGACCTCGGTCCCGTTCTCCTGGTACGGCTTGCAGTCCAGGTCGATGTAGACGGAGCCCCAGTTGAGGTTCTCGCCCTTGGGCTTGGGCTGCTGCATGTTGTAGTAGTCCTCGACGGGCTGCCAGAGCACCCACGCCTTGGGCTCGAGCTCGCGCAGGTCGTCGTTGATGCGGCCGGCGATGCCGAGGCCGTTCTCCATGTTGGTGGGGTCGAAGCCGGTGACCCAGTTGCCCTCGATCTCGCTCATCCACAGGTCGGTGTCGGCCTGCTTCGCGAGGTCGCGGACCTTGAGGCGGCCCGAGGTGCCGTAGGTGTGGACGTTCATCCGGTCGACCTCGGCGCGGATCGCGGCGGAGTAGGCGGCCCAGTTCGTCGCGAAGATGTCGGGGTTGGTCTCGTCCATCGCGGCGATGCCGGCGTCGGTGGTCGAGGCGTCCAGCGCGGCGGCGACGTCGGGGATCAGACCCGCCTGGCGCGTCGGTCCGACGTGCATTCCCTCCTGGCGTCCGCCGGTCGGGACGCCGTTGGAGAGCTGCGTGCCCCAGTAGTTCGTGTTCGGCTCGTTGAAGGGGTCGAGCGTGTCGAACTCGATGCCGTACTCGTCCTCCATGTGCTCGGTGACCTTCACGAGGTACTTCGCGAACTGCTCCTCGGCGGCGGGCTTCAGCTGCTCGCTGTTCGCGTCGAAGCCGCCCGAGACATAGCCGCTCTCGGTCATGAAGTACGGGGCGGAGTTGGAGAACGCCTCCCAATGCGAGATCTGCTTCTCCTCGGCGAGCCTCTCGACCCACCAGCGCTGCGTCTCGTCGGCGGTCCAGTCGTAGGAGGCGGGGTCGTCCGCGTTCCACTTCGCCAGGAGCGCATCGCGGTCGGCGAGCTTCGTGGAGGTGCCGCCGTAGGTCGACGCGTCGCCGGCCGGGTTCGGCTTCCACCAGCCCTCGACGGCGCCGCCCGGGCGGAGGTAGTCCTTCACGTCGGAGGCGTTGCCGCCGCCGATGTTGTAGCGGGCGATGTTCAGGTCGAGGCCGCTGTCGCCGAAGACCTTCTGGTAGAGGTCCTCGCGGAGGGCCTCGGGATAGCCGCCGGTCGCGTTCGCGAACCAGACGAGGCTGGTGCCCCAGCCCTCGAACGCCTCACCGGCGGCGGCGGGGTTCGGCGTGATGCGGAACGCGTCCGCGGCCTGAGCGGGGGCCGCTGCGGCGGGGATCGCCAGCAGTGCTCCTGTGGCCAGGGCGGCGCTCGTGGCGAGCGCGGCGACCCTTCTGAAGGACATCGACATTGATGCGGTCTCTCTTTCGCCATCGAAATGCGGGCGTGTTCACGTGAACGCGCCCTGACGGCCGACTGTACATGTTCACGTCAACAATCGGAAGGTGCTCAGGGGCGGGCGAGGCCCGCAGAGTCGAGGAGCCGGGAGTCGTCGCAGTCGACGTCGAGTGCGACGACTCCTGGAGGGTCGTGGGCATGCGGAGGCGTGCGGCCGTGCGCCGCGACACCCCCGCGCTCAGACGCGGTGCGTCGTCTCCGGGAAGGCCTCGGGCTCGCACTGGATGGTCGCGTGGTCGATGCCGTGGCGCTCGCGGAGGACGGCGAGCACCCGCGAGAGCGCGGTGCGGTAGTCGGCGTCGGGGGCGACGACCACGTGGCCGGTGGCGCTCTCCATGCCCGAGGTGATCGTCCACACGTGCAGGTCGTGCAGCGCCAGCACGCCGGGGACGGCGCAGACGTCGCGCTCGAGGGCCGCGAGGTCGACGTGCGCGGGCGCCGACTCCATGAGGATCCCCAGCGCCTGCCTCGTCAGCGACCAGGTGCGGGGAAGGATCAGCAGCCCGATCAGCACGCCGACGATCGGATCCGCCCACGCCCAGCCGGTGGTGAGCAGCACGATCGCCGCCACGATCACGCCGATCGAGCCGAGCGCGTCGCCGAGCACCTCGAGGGAGGCTCCGCGGAGGGTGATGCTCTCCTTCGCCCCGGCCGACAGCAGGCGCAGGCTCACGAGGTTGACCGCCAGGCCCACGACGGCGGTGATCAGGAGGGGGCCGCCGGGCACCGCGGGCGGTTCGGCGAAGCGGCGGACGGCCTCGACGATCACGAACGCGGCGACCGCGAACAGCAGCAGGCCGTTGGCGAGGGCGGCCAGCACTTCGAGGCGGTAGGAGCCGTAGGTGCGGCCCTTCGCGGCGGGGCGGGCGGCGAGCGAGATCGCGGCGATCGACATCCCGAGCGCCAGCACGTCGGTGCCCATGTGCGCGGCGTCCGAGAGCAGCGCGAGCGAGCCCGTCGCGACTCCGACCGCGAACTCGACGACCATGAACGCCGCGGTCAGCACGAAGGCGGTCACGAGCGGACGCCGGTGCCGTGCGGCGGCGGAGCCGATTGGAACGCCGTGAGAGTGGCCCATCGGCTCCTCCGATCCCCTGTTCGTATAAACAGTCTTGCATGCGTCCGGAGGCGAGCGCGAGGGCCCTCAGCCGACCAGCGGGTCCAGCGCCTCGCCGAGGTAGGGCGCCAGGGTCCGGGCGTACGACTCGGTGAGGTGCCCGAGGTCGCGGTACACCTTCACTCCGCCGATCACGAGGGGGCAGCCGCGGTCGTCGCAGAACCAGCGGGTGAGGTCGGCGGCGGCGGCGCCCGGCCAGCCCTCGGCCGCGGCGGCCATCAGCTCGCGGTCGGCGAAGGCCTCGTCGAGCGGCACGCTGCAGTCGGCCGCGGAGCCCGGCTCCTCGGCGCAGGCCAGCAGGGAGAGCGAGGGCAGCACCGGATTGTCGCGGATCGCGACCACCGTGGATCCGCGGGCGATCAGCGGCGCCCACGACTCGTGGAACCCGTCGATGCCGGCCTGCTCGTCGGGGGTGCCGGACGCGTCGACGAACACGGACTTCTTCGCGGAGTAGGCGGTGACGACGAGCGCGTACGGCTCCTGGCCCGCGAGCTCCTCCTGCAGCTTCCCGTTCCAGACGTCGCAGGAGCGGCGGGAGGAGGCGGAGTCGTCGCGCCGCTCCGCGGTCGAGAAGACGCAGCCCGTCTTGTAGTAGGTGTGCAGGTCCCAGCCGCGCTCCTCTGCGACGCCGCGCAGCGCCGGGAAGAACGACGCCGCGTGCGAGTTGCCGATGAGCAGCACGCGGAGGCCGGCGGGATCGCCGAAGCGGCACTCCTTGAGCGCGGTGCCGGAGTTGCCCGTGCTGCACTCGTCGGTGTTCAGGGCGGAGCCGTCCTCCGAGGCGTCGACGGCGGGCAGGCTCGTGGTCCAGGAGTCGGGGCAGGCGTTCGCGAGCGCCGCGGCTCCGACGCAGCCCTCGGTCGAGACGAGGAGGGCGTGCGCGCGGGTGAGGTCGGCGGCGATCGCGGCGTTCGTTCCGGTGAGGCCCGTCGCTCCGACCAGGGCGGCGACGGCCAGCAGGGCCGCCGGGGCGAGCGCGCGGAGGCGGTGCGGGCGCTCGGCGGGGGCGCGGCGGTGGAGGGGGTCCTCGAGGAAGCGCTTCGAGGCGGCGGCCAGGAGGATCGCGGCGGCGATGACGCCCAGGCCCGCGAGGGCGGTCGGGTCCTCGCCGGTGCTCTCGCGCCAGAAGACCAGGAGTGGCCAGTGCCAGAGGTAGATCCCGTAGCTCAGGCCGCCCAGCCACACGAGCGGGCGCAGGGCCAGCAGTCGGCCGACGCCGCGCTCCGGGGCGGGGCCGGTCCCGGCGACGAGCACGAGCACCGCCGAGAGGGTCGGCCAGAGCGCGGCGGCGCCCGGGAACGCGCTCGAGACCTGGAGCACGAACCCGCAGGAGACGACTCCGATCAGCCCCAGCCACCCGGCGACCGTCCGCAGGGCCGCCGGGATCGCCAGTCCCGGGAGCACGAGGGCCGCGAGCGAGCCGAGCCCGAACTCCCACGAGCGGGCGAGGGTGCTGTAGTACGCGGTCGGCTGGTCGATCCCGACCAGCACGACGGAGAACGCGAACGAGAGGACGGTGAGCGCCGCGACGAGCGCCAGCAGGAACCGCGGCAGCTGCGCGCGGCGCCGCAGCAGCACGGCGGCGAGGGTCGCGACGAGTACCAGGGCGAGCCAGATCAGGTAGAACTGCCCCTGCACCGACATCGCCCAGAAGTTCTGCACCGGCGAGTGGAAGTCGTCCTGCGCGAGGTAGTCCACTCCGGCCCGCGCGAGCGCGACGTTCTCGACGTAGAAGGTCGAGGCGAGCACCTCGGTGAAGGTCTGCAGCAGCTGCGAGGGGCGCAGGAGGAGCGGAGCGAGCGCCGCGACGACGACCAGCACCACCGCGGCCGCCGGGAAGAGCCGCGAGGCGAGCCTCCGGAGGAAGGCGATCGGACGCACGCGCCCGAACCGGCGGATCTGGCCGAGGAGGGTGAGGGTGGTGAGGAACCCGGCGATCACGAAGAAGACGTCGACGCCTCCGGAGACGCGGCCCAGCCAGATGTGGAAAGTAGCGACCAGGAGGGACGCGACGGCGCGCAGTCCCTCGATCTCGGGCCGGTAGCCGGACGCGTCGGCCTTGCGCACCAGCGCGGACCGGCCGGAGGCGGCGGTGCGGGCGGAGTGGCGGGGCAACGGGTTCCTTCCGTGACGGTCGGCGGGCGGTGGGGCGGGCGCCGTCGATCGTCGGTGTTCAGGATCGCGCTCTCCCGCCCTCAGGGGAACCGTGTCCGGGGTGCTGTCCACCTGGTTGGGGGCTGCGGAGGCGAGGTGCGCGACAGGTGTCCGCTTACTCGGCTGTTCCGGGCCTTCTGGGTGACATGAGAACTCGGAGGTCGCCGTCCGCGCGCGCGCGACCACGGCGACTTCTGCGGAGTCGCCGGCGGGCCGGGCCGAGGGCGGCCGAGGGCTCGGTGGCGCGGATCGACTGGCGCGAATGGATGGGGCAGGTGAGGTAAGGCTATGCTTACCCGGGCTCCGCGCCGAGACGCGGGTGCCGCCCGCCGACGGACCGGGCCGACGAGCCCTGCCGGCGAACCGGGCCCATGAACCGGGCCTATGAACCGGGCGGACGACCGACGCCCACGAACCACGGGAGATCCATGTCCACGCACCGACGGCGCCCCGCCGCCCTCGCCCTCGCCGCCCTGACCCTGCTCGCCCTCACCGGCTGCGGCGCCTCCGAGCAGATCGAGCCCGAGAGCACGGCCGCCGCGGGGGAGGGCACGACTTCGTACCCGCTCATGCTGGACAACTGCGGCACCGCGACCACCGTCACCGCCCCTCCGCAGCGGGTCGTCTCCCTCGACCAGAACTCGACCGAGATCCTGCTGTCCCTCGGCCTCGAGGACCGGATGGTCGGCACGGCCTCCTGGACCGACCCCGTGCTCGAGACCCTCGCCTCCGCGAACGAGAGCGTGCCGCGCCTGGCCGACAACGCGCCCACCTACGAGGTGCTGCTCGGTGCCGACCCGGACTTCGTCACCGCCTCCTTCGGCCGCCACTACGCCCCCGAGGGCGTCGCCTCGCGCGACCGCCTCGCCGAGACGGGGATCGGCTCCTACCTCGCCCCCTCCGACTGCGACAACGGAGCGAGCGTCAACGGCGGGAGCGGCACGCGCACCGTCCCGCTGACCGTCGACGTCCTCTACCAGGAGATCCACGAGCTGGCCGAGGTCTTCGACGTGCAGCAGCGCGGCGACGCCCTGGTCGCGCAGCTGCATGAGCGCGCCGCCGCCGCCACCGAGGGGGTCGACCTCGGCGGCCGGAGCGTCGCCTTCTGGTTCGCCGACACCAAGACGCCCTACATGGCCGGCGGCTACAACTTCGCCTCGATGCTCGGCACCACGACCGGCATGACCAACGTCTTCGCCGACCGCACGGAGGACTGGCCCGCCGTCGGCTGGGAGAGCGTCGTCGCGGCCGACCCGGACGTCCTGGTCCTCGGCGACCTGCAGCGCGACCGCTTCCCCGGCGACCGCCTCGACGACAAGACCGCGTTCCTCCGCTCCGACCCGCTGACCAGCAGCCTGCCCGCGGTGCAGGACGGCCGCTTCATCGCGCTCCACGGCGCCGAGATGAACCCGTCGATCCGCTTCGTCGACGGGCTCGAGAAGATCCGCGCCTGGTGGGACGAGAACGGGGCCTCGCTCTGAGCACGCACACGAGCACGGGCACGGGCACGGGCGCGGTCCTCGTCCGCCGGGTGCCGCGGGGCCTTGCCGCCGCCGCGCTGGTCGTCGGCGGGCTGCTAGCGCTGGCGCTCTCGGTCGGCGTCGCGGTGACGCTCGGCCCGGCCGACGTCTCGCTCGTGAACGTCCGCGACATCCTCCTCAACCACCTCGGGCTCGCCTCCGTCCCGGTGCGTGCGGCCGAGGACGCGATCGTCTGGCAGGAGCGCCTCCCGCGCGCACTCGTGGCCGCGGCCTGCGGGGCGGGGCTCGGCGTGTGCGGAGTGATCCTGCAGTCGCTGCTGCGCAATCCGCTCGCCGACCCGTTCGTGCTGGGCGTCTCCTCCGGAGCGTCCACGGGCGCGGTGCTCGTCGGCGTGCTCGGGGTCGGCGGAGGAGTGGTCGGGCTCTCCGGAGGCGCCTTCGTCGGCGCGCTGGTCGCCTTCGGCTTCGTGCTGCTGCTCACGCGGTTCTCGGCGGGCGGCACCTCGGGCGTGATCCTGGCGGGGGTGGCGAGCACCCAGCTGTTCTCGGCGCTGACCTCGCTGATCGTGTTCGCGCTCGCCGACTCGGACGAGACGCGCGGCGTGATGTTCTGGCTGCTCGGCTCCCTCGAGGGCATGCGCTGGGACGACGCAGCGCTGAGCGGAGGCGTCGTGCTGCTCGGCTCCGTGGTCTGCCTCGCCGCGGCGCGCACGCTCGACGCGTTCGCCTTCGGGGAGGACGTGGCTGCGTCGCTCGGCGTGCATGTGGGCCGCACCCGCCTCCTCCTGCTGGTGGTGACGGCCCTGCTGACGGCGACCCTGGTGAGCATCGCCGGCGCGATCGGCTTCGTGGGGCTGGTGCTGCCGCACGCCGCGCGACTCGTGTTCGGCCAGCGGCACTCGCGGGTGATCCCCGCGACGATCCTGCTCGGCGCGGTGTTCCTGGTGTGGGTCGACGCCGGATCGCGGGTGGCGTTCGCGCCGACTCCGCTGCCGGTGGGGGTCGGCACGGCACTCGTCGGCGTGCCGGTGTTCATGCTGCTGCTCCTGCGGCGGAGGGGCCGCTCGTGACGCTCGAGGCCGACCGGGTCTCGTGGCGCCGGGGCGGCCGCCTGGTGGTCGACGGGGTCTCGCTCCGCCCCGCTCCCGGCTCGACAGTGGGACTGCTCGGGCCCAACGGCTCGGGCAAGTCGTCGCTGCTGCGGCTGCTGCAGGGCACCGCGGCTCCGGACGCCGGCGTCGTCACCCTCGACGGCGCGCCGCTCCGCTCGCTCCGCCGCCGCGAGGTCGCCCGGGCCGTGGCCACGGTGACGCAGCAGGCCGAGACGGAGGCGGACCTCCCCGTCCGCGACGTCGTCCGGCTGGGGCGGACACCGCACCGCTCCCTTCTGGGCGGAGACACGGCCGAGGACCTGCGCGCGATCGAGCGCGCCCTCGAGCAGGTGGGTCTCGAGGCGAAGGCCGACCACCTCTGGCACACCCTCTCGGGCGGCGAGCGGCAGCGCGCGCACATCGCCCGGGCGCTGGCGCAGGAGCCGCGCGAGCTGCTGCTGGACGAGCCGACCAACCACCTCGACATCCGCCATCAGCTGGAGCTGCTGGCCCTGGTGCGGGCGCTGCCGGTGACCACGGTCGTCGCGCTGCACGACCTCAACCTCGCGGCCCTGTTCTGCGACGCGCTGCTGGTGCTGCGCGAGGGGCGCGTGGTCGCGGGCGGCACCCCGGAGGAGGTGCTCACTCCGGCGCTGATCGCGGACGTCTACGGGGTGCGCGCCCGCGTGATCGTCGACGCCGGACGGCCGCACGTGCTGTTCGACTCCTGATTCCGCTGCCGCATCCTGACCCCACTGCCAGACGATCGTCGATCAGTCAACGGTCTCGTCCGTAGTGAGGAGCGCGTTCTACCGTCGGTGAACCGGCTTCGAGACCTCACAGGAGAGGTCCCCCTCGCGCTGGGCGAGGTGCTCTCCTGACGGAGGGCGATGGACGTGCCGGTGACGACGAGGGGAGTCGAGAGATGTCCAGAGACGACGTGGCACCGGGGCGGTTCGCGCGGTTCGTGAAGTGGGTCAACAAGGCCGACGGCTGGGAGCCGCAGTACCTGCGCGGGCGGGTCGTGGCCAAGAAGGACGGCGAGTGGATCGTCGCGGTCGACGGCGAGGAGCGCCGGATCGTGAAGAAGGAGTGGAGCGTCTACCGCTGACCCTCGGGGAGGACTCGTGATGCTGCCCGACCGGCGCACTCCCGAGATCAGAGAGGCCCGTCCCGGAGTCTTCGTGCTCGAGCTGCGCCGCACCCGCCGCCGGCCCGCCGAGGAGCTGGGCGTCCTGATCCGCGCGGGCACGACCTGGACGGTGCTGGGGCCCGAGGGCGTGCTCTCCGACGTGCCGAGCTTCCACGACGCCGTGGCGGCCCTGCGCGAGTAGCGAGGCACCACCGAGGTACCCGCGGCCCCGCTGAGTCGCCCGAGACGGTCGCCCGCTCCGGCGTGTCGACGACCGTCCCGGGCACCTCAGCGCGGAAGGGGACGGCGCGGCGGTGGTGCTGCCGAGGCGTGGGCCCGCCGCGCCTACAGCTGGCGGCCCGGCCGCTGCAGGCCCACGACGGTGACGGTGAGGGTCGCGGAGGTGCTCTGCGCGGCGGACGGCGCGGACTCCGAGAGGCGCACGGTCAGGCGGAGGTGGTCGGTCGCTCCGACGGAGAGGGCGGGGGAGCCGGGCAGGTCGAGGCGGGAGGCGGCGGGGCGGTCGGCCGACACGGTGGTGACGGTGCCGGGGCAGGTGGCGGCGTCGGCCGACCAGGACTGCGAGCAGCGCTCGATCGCGAGCTGCAGGCCGTCCGAGAGGTCGGTGCCGGTGGCCGTCTGCAGCTGGAGGGCAGACATCGGCAGGGTCCCGGCGTTCGTCAGGTCGAGGAGGCGCCGGGCCGTGCCGCCGGGGACGAGTCCCGCGACGGGGACCGGCACGGTCGTCGCTCCGGTGCCGGTGAACGTCGCGATGACGGTGCCGGAGGCGACCCGCGCGCTCACGGAGCCCCGGTCCAGGAGCACGGCGGTGGCGGTGGCGGCGGCGCCGAGGACGAGCGCGCCGGCGACGAGTCCCGCCAGGCCGGCGCGGGAGACCACGCGGCGGCGGACCTCGGGGGAGTGGCGCGGGGCTCCACGGTCGCGGGAGGACGGCCGGGCGCTGTGCCGCCCGTGCTCAGCGGGCGGACGCAGGGGCTCCGGGGGCGGCGTGCCGTCCGACGAGCGGTGCGCGCCGCTCATGGGGCGACCTCCGCGGGGCGGCGCCAGATGGCGATCAGGAGCGCGCCCACGATGACCGCGCCGCCCGCGGCGAAGAGCGCGAACCGCGCCTCCGGGTGGGCGAGGCCGATGCTCGGCCAGCCCAGCAGCGGCACCACCGAGCTCTCGCGCCAGATCCGCTCGTCCGCGATCGTCACGATCCACGGGTCGGCCGACTCGTTGTTGTCGCCCTTGGTGGTGAGCGCCAGCTGGCCGGGCTCGCGGCCGCGGAGGGCCGCAGCCTCCTCCTCGGAGTAGACGAGGGTGACGCGGTGGATGACGCGGCGGCCCGGATCGTCCGGGTCGGTGAAGACGATCACGTCGCCGGCGCGGATCGCGGCCTGGTCGACGGGCAGGGTGACGGCGAGGGAGCCGACGGGCATCCCGGGCGCCATCGAGTTCGACAGCACCGGCACGAGCCGCACGAGACCGAGCGCGGAGAGGACGAAGACGGCGATGCCGGCGACGGCCACGATCGTGACCAGTCCGCCGAGGAGAGCGCGGAGGGCCTTCACGCCTGCTCCCTCCGGTGACGACGGCGCGCAGCCGCGGCGAGCAGGGCGCCCGAGCCGAGGGCGAGCATCCCGCCCAGGAGCGCAGCGCCCAGGTCGCGGCCGGTGACGGCCAGCCCGCCGCCCGCCGCTCCGGGGAAGGAGCCGGGGCCGGGCGTCGCGGAGGGATCCTCCTCCGTCGTGCCCACGAGCACCCGCAGCGACGCCGCCGCGAGCTCGGTCCCGTTGCCGGCCGACTCCGGGAACAGGACGCGGACGCGCACCCCCATGGTGGCCCCGCGCTCGAGCGGACGGACACCGTCGAGCCGTCCGAGCATCGCCGCGGGCCCGGATCCGAGCGGCACAGCGTCGCCGGGGCAGAGGTAGCGCTCGACCGTGCGCTCCCCGTCGACGACCTCGGCGACGGTGAACGCCGAGTCGCAGAGCTCGACGGACAGCTGGAGGCCGTCGCGCGGGTCCTGCGCCAGCGTGCCTCCGTCGACCGCGAAGGCCACGGAGACCCCCTGCGGCGACAGGCCGGTGCTGGTCACCTCGACCGCCCACTCGGCGCGGTCGCCCGGAGCGAGGTCGGTGAGGGATCCGGGTGCCGAGAGCTCGCGCACGTCGAGCACGCCGACGGGCTCGGCGCTCGCCGCGGGCGCGAGGAGCACCGCCGCGAGGACGGCGACGAGCGCACGGGCGTGGGGCATGGGGACGACTCCGGGGAAAGGGGGATGCCTCCGCCCCGCGCCGGTGGCGGCCGGGCAGGGCGGAGGCGGTGGCGGACGGTCTACTTCTGGATGCCGGCGCGCTGGATCGCGGCGGCGGTGAAGGTGACCGTGGCGGAGGCGTTCTCGTACGCGTTGTCGGCCGCCGTCGGCAGGACGAGCTCGATCAGCGTGTTCAGCGTCACATCACCGGCGTCCGAGGGGAAGGTCCCGGTCGTGGTGGGAGTGATGCCGAAGTTCGCCGGGGTGAAGTTCGCCGCGTTGGCGACTCCGCCGATGGTCGAGAGCTTGCCGGTGCCGGTGACGGTCTGCGTGCCCGCGCAGGTGTAGGGGCCGGCCTCCGCGGGAGCGGCGGCGGGGACCCAGGCGGTGGAGCAGGTCAGCAGGCGGTAGTCGAGGCCGTTCGTGCCGGTGACGAGAGACGCGCCCTGGCGGCCCGGGTCGGTGGCGTCCGTGCCGACGACGTCGTTGGTGACGTCCTGGTAGAAGCGCACCGACGAGACGAGGTCCCCGTCGTTGGTCGCGTTCGGCAGCACGAGGCTGATCGGGCGCTGGACGGTGTCGCCGGGCGCGATGTTCGCGACCGTGAACGCTCCGGTCACCGAGATGTCGGTCTGGCCGGCGTCGACGTTGCCGACGGCGGTCCCGGAGTCGGTGAACACGGCGAAGGCGCCGGCGCCGGCAAGGGCTCCCGCGGCGAGGAGGACGCCGCCGGTGAGGGCGATCTTCTTCCAGGGGCTGCGACGGGTGGGTGCTGTGGTGGTCATGGCGACCGTTCCTTTCTGGTGGGTGGTGCCCGGTGCGGGCGTGGTCTCCCTCACGAGGACACGTGCAGGACGAGAGGGGTGTCGGCGGGGAGGCATCAGCAGCCTCCGGCGGTGGTGACGGCCGGCTGGGCGACGGCGGTCGAGGCGGCGGACGCGACTCCGAGCCAGCGCTGCAGGTCCGGGCGGACCCGCCACTGGTAGCTGCGGCCCTCACCGACCCGGTCGTCGGTGAAGCTCGTCGCGGAGGCGGCGGGTGCCGCGATCACGGTCCAGGGGCCGGGCGTCGTCCCCGCGAGGCGGCGCTCGAGGGTCCAGCCGGTCGCTCCAGCGGCGGCCGACCAGCTCACGAGGGTGCTCGGCCGACCGGCCGTGCAGCTCGCGACAGGCGTGGCGACCACGGAGGAGCTGGTCCAGGCGCCGAGCCCGACCGCTCCGCTCGTGCTGCCGGTGCCGGAGAAGCCGCGCCGGACGAGGGGAGCGGGATCGACCCACACCGTGATCGTGCCGCCCGCCGTGAGCGCGCCGTCCGTGACCGTGTACGCGATCGTCGCGCTCCCGGTCCAGCCGTCGGCCGCGGGCGTGTAGGTGCACGTGGATCCGGAGCAGGAGAAGGTGCCGCGCAGCCCGGCCGGGACGCTCGTGCCGGCCAGGGCGAGGGTCGCGCCCGCGTCCTCGTCGGTGTCGTTCGCGAGCGGAGCGACGGCGACGGCGGGGCCGCCGGTGGTCGCGACCACGCGGTCGGGCCGGGCGACCGGCGCGCGGTTCAGCGCGGTGACGGTGACCGTGACCCGCACGTTCCAGGTGCCGTACTGGCCCGAGAGCGAGTAGTCGAAGACGTCGGTGCCGACGTAGGCGGCGATCGGGCGGTAGGTGCACTGGCCGCGGGTCGCTCCGCTCGCGACGCAGGAGACGGAACCCTGCACGGGAGTGGCGGGGGCGGGGGTCGCCGCGCCTCCGATCGCCTTCGGGGTCGCCGAGAGCTGAGCGCGCGAAAAGGTCGCGCCGGTCGCGGCGGGCCCGTCGTTCGCGAGCACGTCGATCACGACCGATCCGCCCTGCACGACCGTCGCGGCGTCGGCGGCAGGATCGGGGATCACCGAGATGCTCACCGAGGCGGTGCGGGTGAACGCCCCGCCGGTCGGGCCGGTCGCCGTCGCCGTGGCGGTGTTGGCGATCGTGCCGGCGGTGACGTCGGCGGCGGTGGTCGTGTAGGCGGCGGTCGCGGTGACGACCTGGCCGGGCAGCAGCCGTCCGGAAGTGCCCGGCCAGGAGTAGGTGAGAGCGGAGAGCCCGCTCTTGGGGTCGCTGATCGCGACCGCGGTGAGGGTGGTGGTGCCGGTGTTGGTCGCGCGGAAGGTGTAGGTCACCACGGTGCCGGCGGCGCTGATGAAGGCGGGGTTCGCGGTCTTGGTGAGCGCGAGGTCGTTCGTGCGGGTGATCGTCACCGTCCGCGAGGCGGTGGCCGTGACGGCGGCGCCCGTCGGAGGGGTGCCGGTCGCGGTGGCGGTGTTGAGGACCTGGCCCGCGTCGACGTCGGCCTGCGTGAGCGTGTACGAGGCGGTCGCCGTGACCGACTGGCCGATCTCGAGGCGCCCGGCGGTCCCCGGCCACGAGTAGGCGAGCGCGGAGAGACCGCTCTTGGGGTCGGTGACCGCGACGGCGCTCAGCCCGGTGTTGCCGGTGTTGGTGGCGGTGAAGCTGTAGGAGACGGTCGAGCCCACGGCGGCGCCGGTCGGGATCGTGCCGTTCTTCGTCAGCGAGATCGAGGGCGCGTAGCGGATCGGCGTGGTGGCCGTGGAGGTCGCGGTGACCGTCACGGGCGAGGCGGCCAGCGTGCGCCCGCTGACCGTGGCGGTGTTGGTGACGACCGTGCCCTTGTCGATGTCGGTCTGCAGCACCGTGTACGGCGCCGAGGTGAAGGTCGCGCTCGCTCCGGGTGCGAGCTGAGTCGAGGCGGGCGTGATGCCGGTGACCTTCGGGTCGGCGACGGCGACCGTCTGCAGTGTGACGTTGCCGGAGTTGAGGGCGAGGAAGGAGTAGCGGATCTGCTCTCCGGCGTCGGCCTGGGCGTTGCCGTTCGTGTCGGTGAGCAGGGCGGTCTTGGTGAGGGTCAGAGCGGGAGCCGGGGTGGCGATGGGGGCGGTGACGGTGGCGGTCCTGCTCGTGACGGGGGTCGTCGTCACGACGTTCGAGATCGTCTCCGTCTTCGTCGCTGCAGCGGTCGCCGTGTTGACGAACGAGCCGGCCACCGCTTCGGCGGCCGTGACCGTATGGGATCCCGTGCAGATGGTGGAGGCGAGCGGGAGCAGGGTCGTCGTCGGACAGGAGATGCTCGCGGCCTTCGGGTCCGTGACGACGATCCCGGTGAGCGTGCCCCGGATAGACCCGTTCGTGACGACGAACTGGTAGGGGATGACGGATCCCTCGGCGTAGGCGACGGGCTGCGTGGTGGTGCGGTCGATCTGCTTGACCAGAGTGATGTCGTCGAGAGTGTTGATGGACGAGACGGAGACGTTGCGGACGAGGTGGGTGTCGTTCGATCCACCGGTGGACGCCGTGAAGCCGAGCTTGTAGGTCGAGGGCGCTGCGGTCGGCATCGTGAACTGCATCAGCTGATCGAGCTGCCCGGCGGGCAGACCCGCTGTCCCTCCCCAGTAGACCGTGACGACGGGAGTGGCGGCAGCCGAGACCATGATCCGTATCGTGCGCCCGTAGGACGCGGGCGGAGCGCCCGTCGATGTCGTGGCCGTCGTGCGGACCGACGTCAGCAGGGGAGGCGAGGCCGACTGGAGGAAGCAGTATCCGCTCTTGGCCTGCCCGGGTCCGCGCGCCACGATCTTGTTCGCCGTGAGGAGCGCCGACCCGGAGTTCGAGGGGCAGTCGGAGCCGAGGCCGAGGGTAGGCGCGGCGGGGGGCCTGGCCGAGAAGTTCCCGAAGGCGTCGATTCCGATCCCGAGGTAGCCGCCGTTCACCCCGTCGACGGTCGCCGACTGGCCGTAGCCGAGCGATCCGCCCGGAGCTCCCGCCGCGGTGAGGGACCTCGAGCCGTCGGTGAGGAAGAAGCCGATGCCGTCGGCCCCCGTCAGCGAGCTTCCGTACTGGTACTGGTCGAACTGGACGTCGATGCCGCCCGCGGCAGGAATGGGCCGGTTGAAGACCGCGCCGCCCTTGGCGTCGTTGCGGGCATCGGTGAGCTGGAGGAAGCCCGGACTCGTCGCGGCGACGGGGGCTTGAGTCCGGTTGGCGCAGACGCCGAGGTTCGAGGACCCGGCCGGGGGTGCGGTCGTCGCCCGGGTGATGCAGCCCCCGTCGAGCGCCTGCCAGGCCGAGTCCGCGACGCTGGTGCCGCCGAAGCCCTCCTGGAGCAGGACCGTGGCCGCCGCAGCTCTCGTCGCCGGCAGAACCACGAGGACGGCGGCGAGCAGGAGCAGGACGAGGCCGAGGGCGATCGAGCGGTCGTGGCTCGGCCGGGCATGCGCGTTCGACACGGATCGACCTCCCCCCGGGGTGCCTCGCCGGGCCTTCCGGATGGAGCGGGATCACGATAGGTCGCGGCTCGGAGGCGCCCTGTCCCCCTGAGACGGGACGTGGGCGGCGGACGACGGGCCCCCGATCCGGTGGGCACGCAGAAGGGGGAGAGCGAGCGCTGAACCAGCGCTCAGGTGGTGTCCAGAAAACGCGACCTATCCGGGGGTCCCCCGCGAGAGTGTTGACGTGCGCACGGCCCTCGCGCCGGGCTCAGGGCGGCCTGGATCCGTGCCGGCCCCGCGGGACCCCGGAGTTCCGCCACCGACACGATGCGGTTCCGCTCCCGTGGCGGGCATCTCCGGAGCAGTGGCGCGAGATAGCGCTCTCACCAGGACCTTCTCCGGATCGCTCCGCTGCTCGACGCCAGGTGGGAGCGCCGCCGCGGGTGTCCCTGAAGTGGGTCTAGTGGTCGCGCGGCGGACGCGGGAGGATGCATTCGCGCCTGCCCGCCCGCACGGTCCCCCGAAGGACCGCACCGCGCCCCCTCCACGGTGGTCCGATCCGGACCGCAGCACCCCCCTCACACCTTCCGGTCAGGCTCCGCCGACCGAGCAGCCCTCTCCACGTCGGGATCCCATGTCCTCTCCTGCGCGCCACAGCCGCCGTCTCGTCCTCACCGGAGCCGCCCTCGGCGTCGGATCCGCCTTCGCCTACGCGATGACCGCGTCCGCGGCGCCCGACTACAGCGTGATCCCGCCGCTGCCCAACGAGCTCGGGCGCAGCGACACGGCGATCTCGCGCGTGGGGAAGAAGCCGTACCAGATCATCGACGTGATGATCGGCACCGACCGCGCGCGGCTCTTCGTCCCGCACACCGCGGTCCCCTCGCAGCGCATCGGCCGGGTCGTCTACTGGTACTACCACGCCAACGGGAGCACCTACGCGGCCCTGTCCGGCGCCTACCAGTACAGCGCCGACCAGGCCGTCGACAAGGGCGTCATCTCGATCTGCCCGAACTACGGCGGCAGCATCTACACGAACAAGCGGGCCGTCGCCATGCAGGTGGACGCGGTCGCCTGGTTCCAGAAGACGTGGCGGATCGGGGCGAGCTTCCTCCGCTCGAACTCCGGCGGTGGCGCACTGCTCTGCTGGGCGTACGGCAACAAGCTGGTCCCCGAGATCCGCGGCGCGTACCACGCGGCCGGCGTCTACGACATGGCCGACATGGCCCGCCGCGACCCGGGGCGCGTCCTGCCGGACTACGACAACGACCCCTCGACGATCCCGGCGACCGACCCCGCGCTGCTGCCGCAGGCCTCGTGGGCGGGGGCGCGGATCCGCACGACCGGCTCGACGGAGGACGTCCTCGTCCCGATCGCCGTGCACGGAGGGGCGTGGGTCGCGCTCGCGAAGCCCGTCGCGAAGGAGGCGGTGGTCCTCTACACGCCGACCGAGGGCGCTCCGAACGGCCACAACGTGCCGAGCCTGACGAACAAGGACATGCTCGACACGTTCGACCGCTGGCTCGCGGAGCAGCCGGTCGTTCCGCTGCCCGACGAGCCCGCCTCGTCGATCCCGGGCGAGGGCACGTACCAGAACTCCTCGCCGCTCATCACGACGGCGGGCACCTGGAGCACGATCTCCTCCTCCGCCGACAGCGGTGGGAGCATCAGCTACTCCAGCTCGGCCGGAGCGTCCGCGAGCTTCCGCTTCTCGGGCACGGGCGTCAGCTGGGTGAGCCGGATGACGGCGACCTCCGGCATCAACGAGGTGCTGCTCGACGGCGTCCTTGTCGCCACCGTCGACCGCTACAGCCCCACGACCCGCTCGGGTCAGACGGTCTGGACGAGCGGGCCGATCGCCGCCGGCACCCACACGGTCACGATCCGCCGCGGGACGACGCGCAACCCGGCGTCCACCGGATCCACGCTGATCCTCGACGCCTTCGTCGTGACCGCGGGGACCGTCTCCACGTCGACGCCCACCCCCACCGCGACGGCGTCTCCGACCAGCACGCCGACGCCCACCGACACGCCGACTCCGACCGAGACCCCGACGGCCACGTCCACGCCCACCCCGACCTCGACGCTGCCGGCGGCGGGGACGTACCAGAACGGAGCCGCCGTCATCGCGACGGTCGGCACCTGGGCGACGCTCTCGAGCACCGCCGACAGCGGCGGCAGCATCTCGTACTCCAGCACC
Source organism: Rathayibacter sp. AY1C4 (assembly GCF_002932195.1). Classification (NCBI taxonomy): domain Bacteria; kingdom Bacillati; phylum Actinomycetota; class Actinomycetes; order Micrococcales; family Microbacteriaceae; genus Rathayibacter; species Rathayibacter sp. AY1C4. The sequence continues at coordinate 20,487 of NZ_PSWE01000035.1, forward strand.
TCCACGGCCTCGGCGACCCTCCGCTTCCGGGGCACGAAGGTCAGCTGGGTGAGCCGGATCACCCCGACCTCCGGCATCAACGAGGTCCTGATCGACGGCGTGCTCGTCGCCTCCGTCGACCGCTACAGCGCCACGAACCGCTCGGCCCGCACCGTGTTCACCAGCAGCAACCTCAGTGCCGGCGAGCACACCATCACCATCCGCCGCGGCAGCAAGCGCAACGCCGCCTCCACGGGCAACTCGCTGATCCTGGACGCCTTCGTCGTCGTGTGAGCCGCTCGGGCACCCGAGCCGCCCGCGTGATTCCGGACAGAGGACGCGGGCGGGCTCGGGTGGTCGGGTGTCCGGGGGCTCGTGGAGGGGGCCCTTGTCGCTGAGGCGCTCGCTCGGCGCCCACTGCGTCGAGTCGCCCGGGGATGCAGCTGTTTCAGCGTTCTCGGAACCGTCTCGGGCACCTCAGCGGGCCTCGCGCGAGGCGGCCCGTGCGAGCATGCGGGGATGAGAACGCTGATCCTCGGAGGCACGGGCTGGCTCGGCGGGCACCTCGCGGCGGAGGCGCTGCGGCGCGGCCACGACGTGACCTGCCTCGCGCGGGGGACGGCCGTGCCCGCGGGGGCGTCCCTCGTCCGGGCCGACCGCGACCGCGACGACGCTCTCGACGCCGTGGCTGCGGCATCGTGGGACGCGGTGATCGACGTCTCCTCGACCCCGCAGCACGTCCGCCGATCCGTCCGCGACCTGCGCTGCAGCGCCTACGTCCTCGTCTCGACCACGAGCGTCTACGCCGAGAACGCGGTCGTCGGTGCGGACGAGGACGCCGAGCTGCTCCCTCCCTCCGACGACCCCGCCTCGTACGGCGCCGCGAAGGCCGCCTGCGAGCAGGCCGTGCTGGCCGGATCCGCGCCGTCTCTGATCGCGCGCGCCGGCCTGATCGGCGGCCCCGGCGACCCCACGAGCCGCTCCTCCTACTGGCCCTGGCGCTTCAGCGCGCGGTCCGGGCCCGTGCTGGTGCCGGATGCGCCCGAGCTGCCGACGTCCGTGGTCGACGTGCGGGACCTCGCCGCCTGGCTGGTGGCGTCCGCCGAGGCGCGGGTGGCGGGCGTGATGAACGTCTGCGGGACCCCCGTGCCGTTCGGCGAGCACCTCGCCGCGGCGCGGAGCGGATCGTCCGCCGAGCCGGTCGCCGTGCCGGAGGAGTGGCTGCTCGAGCGCGGCGTCGGCCAGTGGGCGGGCCCCGGCTCGCTCCCGCTGTGGATCGCGGACCCCGACTGGCGCGGCATGAACACCCGCTCGACGGCACGGGCGGAGGCCGCGGGCTTCGAGCGCCGCGAACTCGCCGAGACGCTGCGGGACGCGGCGGCCGCGCACATGCCGGGACGCGGCGCCGGACTGGGGGAGGAGCGGGAGCGGGAGCTGCTGGGGGAGTGGGAGGCGGGGCGGGATTGAGGCGGCGGGCCGTCTGGGCTGAGTCGATCGGACAGGGGCGGCTGGGGGAGTGCGGACATGCTCGGGCGGCAGTCATCCGCCCGAGCACGCGATCAGCGTGTGATCGGCGTCAGGAAACCCAATACCCGCCGGATGCCCCGAGCACCACCTTCCCCTGCCGAACCGCATCGTCGATGGACTGAGCGACCAGACCGCGGATGTTGTCGGTCATGCGGAGGATTCCGAGAGAGGTCATCGTCGCCCTGACCAGGGCGTAGTGATCGATACCGGGAGTCGCGCGAACACACTGCGAGACGGCGTTCGCGGCCTCGAAGGGGTCGATGTGCTCGTACACCCGGTCGACTCCGAGGTAGACACCCGTCCGAGCCCCGTCGTAGTCGTCGGGCCCGAGACCCGCAGGCCAGAGGAATCCCGGATCCGCCAGGCGCCGGAAGTGCTCGGGGAAGCAGTCGACGATGCTGTCGACCCGGGCTGTGCTGACCTTGTTCAGCTCGAAGGCCCCGGCGATGAGCTTGGCCGCGCGCGTCTCGTGGAGGGGCCCCTCCGCCTCGACCACCTCGGACACCAGCTCGGCGATGGCGCGGCGGGACGACTCTGCGGGGAGGGCGTTCAGCACGTCCTTCGACCCGACCACGCGTTCCCGCCAGGCGGTGTACGTCGTGATGCCGCCCTGTCCGTTCGCCCCGGGCCGCTCCGGTGCTGCGGGTACGGAGACGGGCTCGGAGCGTGATCGGAAGGTCCCGGCGACGACGTGGAAGCTCCGTGCCAGTTCCGGTGCGTCGGCGACGAGATCGACGACCTCGGGTTGTGGCGGGGTCGGAGCCGAGGGCTCGGCCTCCGGCAGCTCGACCTCAGGCGTCGACGCCTGCGCGTCCCGCACCACATCGTCCGCTCGCCGGACCGCGTCCCGCAGGCGCTCGATCACCGCGTCGCGATCGGCCAGCCATTCCGGCAGCCACACCCGCTCGACGGCGGGCCAGCCCATCGCGTTCTTGAGCACGGCGCCGGGGAGTCCGTCGCGGTCGCTGACGGTGCGACGACGGCGCCAGGAGGCTCCGTCCAGCAGCACGGCGACGAGAGGCCGGCCGGGCTGCTCCGCGGTCGCCAGCGCGATGTCGACGCGGAACTCCGACAGGCCCACGTCGATGCGAGCGGCGAGGCCCGCCTCGATGAGGGCCGCGGCGAGCTCGTCGCGGTGCGCGTCGGGGTGCGGGAGCCTGTCGAGGGCGTCGTTCACTCCACCGGAGCCCGCCTGCGCGAGCTGCAGATAGGCCTTCAGGTGCTTCACGCCGACGGACTGGGTGTCGTCCGCTCGCAGCTCGGCCGGGTCGAAGCTGCAGAAGAGGACGACCTGCCGGCGGGCGCGGGTGATGGCGACGTTCCAGCGCCGTTCGCCCCCGGCACGGGTGAGCGGACCGAACTGCAGAGGGACCACGCCCTTCTCGTTCGCGCTGAATGCGATCGAGAACAGGATCGTGTCCCGCTCGTCTCCCTGCACGTTCTCGAGGTTCTTCACGAACAGCCCGTCCGTGACGTCGAGCGACCGGGCGATGCGGGGGTCGGACGAGCTCCGGAGAAGGCCGTCGATCAGGTCGCGCTGCTGCGCGTTGAACGTGATGATGCCGAGGGACGGGACGACGTCCGGCGACGCGTCGAAGCGGCGGTGGACCTCGGCGACGATCGCTTCGGCCTCCGCCGCGTTCGTGCGCAGAGCCTTGCCTCGACCGGTGCGGATGAAGGTGCCCGCCACGCGGACGAAGGAGATGCCGTAGCCCTCCTGCGCGTCGCCGGCGTCATCGGCGTGCGGGGTCGGGAAGGACGAGAGCCGGCTGTCGTAGTAGCGGCTGTTGCTGAAGGCGATGAGCCGCTCGTCCTGGCTTCGGTAGTGCCAGGAGAGCCAGCGCGACGGGACCCTCGCCTGCGACGCCTCGGACAGGATCGACTCCTCGTCCACGACGGTGTCCGCCGGAAGCGTCTCGTCCTCGACCGCGCCCGTCTCGGCGAAGCTCGTCGGCGGCATCTGCTTGCTGTCTCCGACGATGACGGCGCTGCGCGCCCGTCCGAGCGCACCCACGGCGTCGGCGACGCGGACCTGCGACGCCTCGTCGAAGACGACGATGTCGTAGAGGTCCGCGTCGACCGGCAGGAACCGGGCGACCGACTCGGGGCTCATCAGGGTGCAGGGCGCGAGCCGGGTGATGAGCGGACCGAAGTCGTTCATCAGGCGGCGAACCTTGAAGCCACCTCGCGACTTGTTCTCGAGCTGGCGCTTCAGGCCGCCCATCATCGTCGGAGGAAGCGAGCTCAGGTCGCGACGGGCGAGCACCTGCGACGGGATGATGCGCGGAAGCTCGTTCCGCACGGCGCTCGCGCTGGTCGTGTAACGGCCGAGGAGCCGCTCGTGCGCGGCTGTCTGGAACCCGCCGAGCTCCGTGCTGGCCAGCCGCTCATCGACCGAGGAGGCGGCGAGACCCTTCTCGAAGGCCAGGAGCGCGTCGTCGACGTCTCCTCCGCCCTCGAGGTACTGCCGGCGGGCCGTCGACATCCCCGCTTCCCGGAGCGGTTCGAGGCGCTCCAGGAAGGCCAGCCAGGTCTCGAGCGAGCGGACAGCAACTCGTCCGCTGCCGCGCTCGGTCGCGGACTGCCGCCAGGCCTCCACGACGGGTCTGCCGCCGGCCCAGTCGGACAGCTCCTCCGACGGTGCTCCGGCGACCTGCAGCAGGGAGCGGTGGGCGTCGATGAAGCGCTGCAGTGACGCGCCCAGGACCGCGCGGTCGGGACGGGCGTAGACCGCTCGGATCAGGTCGCGGTCGACCGCTCCGTTCGCCTCCTCGCCGACCACGACGAGCCGCCGCAGGGTGCGCAGCACGCCGATCTCGGCCGAGATCCGACGGAGGGTCTCGCCTTCGAAGGCGTTCCACCGCTCGGGGGCGGTCGGTGCGGGGACCTGCCGGACGAGCTCGCGGAGGTAGAGGGCGTGCTGACGAGCCAGGAGGACGCGGTCGATCAGGGCGACGAGGCCGTCGAGAGGAACGCTCTCCGGTCCGGAGCGGAGGTACGGAGCGAGGCGGTCGCGGACCGATCGGCGCAGCTTCTTGCGCGCGAGCAGCCCGGCTCCGTCCGCGGCGACCGCCGCCGCGCGGATGTCGTCCAGGTCCGCGTCGATCACCCTCTCGTGGATGACGTCGAGCACGTCGAAGCGGAGCGGGGCGAGGCGCCGCAGCTCCTCCTGCGCGTGGGCGAGGTGCGCGTCCCATCCCTGCTCGATGAACAGGTCGAGGGTGGCGAGCGGCCGTTCGTCCGCCTCCGAGGCGCGGATCGCCGGCTCGAGCAGTGCCGGGTCGGACGCCGCCGCCAGCGCCGGTGCCGGGAAGTCGAGGCGATCGAGCTCGAGGAGCACTGCGTCCAGTTCGTCGGCCGCGTCGGCGACCTCCCCGGCGAGGCCGGGGGCGAGGCGGGAGGGGGAGACGAAGGACCACGGGTGCCCAGGCCGGGGCCGGGCCGCGTGGAAGTCGTCCGGGAGCAGCCGCAGCGCCCGCCGGATCGAGTCGAACTGCTCGAGCGTGCCGTTCTCGACGAACCGGCGCGGCACGTCGAGAGCCTGGATGTGCTCCTCGGCGAGGACCTCCCGCTGGTGCGCTTCGTAGAGGGAGTATCCGGCGCCGTTCTCCTCGTGCACGTGGTCGGCGTAGCGGCGCAGCTTGCGCGTCGTCGACTCGACCGTGTCCTGCTGGATCGCGAAGCCGTGCGAGTCGGGCTGCACCGAGAAGTCGAGCGCGGCGCGGATCTGCGCCCGGGCCTCGGCCGGACGGGCGCCCTTGTCGTGGAGGTCGAGGCAGAAGGGGCCGAGCCCGACCTCCTCCAGGCGCCGCTTCACGACGTCGAGTGCCGCCCGCTTCTCGGCGACGAAGAGGACGCGCTTGCCCTCGGCGAGCGACCTCGCGAGCAGATTGGTGATGGTCTGCGACTTGCCCGTCCCGGGAGGGCCCTCGAGGACGAACGTCTTCCCGGCCACTGCGGCCGCGACGGCTTCGAGCTGCGAGGCGTCGGCAGGAACCGGCACCTGGGCGGAGAGCTCGTCGAGATCGAGGTCGAGCTCCTCGCCCGCCGGGTCCTCGAACGCCTCGAGCGGCGTGTTGATCAGATGGGAGACGAGGGGATTGCGGGCCAGGACCTCCCACTGCTCGTCGAGGTCACGCCACAGCCGGAACTTGGCGAACTGCAGCACCGCGAGGTCGACCGTCTCCTCGACGCGGAAGGGAAGGCCGCGCTCGGTCAGGGTCGCTCGCACGGAGTCGAAGACGGCGCGCAGGTCGATGCCCGACTCGTCCTCGGCCGGCGCGGCGAGGCCGGGCAGGTCGAGTCCGACGCTGACCTTGAGCTTCTCCACCAGGCAGAAGTTGGGAGTCGACGAGCCGGACTCGTCGAGCGTGATCGTGAAGACGGAGCCGCGGGCCGTCTCCTTGATCGTGACCGGCACGAGGACCATCGGCGACCTGAGCTCCCGGTCGTCGAGCGTCCAGTGCAGAGTCCCGAACGCGAGGTAGAGGTTGTTCGCGCCGGTCTCCTCGACGATCGTCTTCGCCGACGCGGCGAACTTGCGGAGCTTGTCGGTGTAGGCGGCTTCGGTGACATTGACGAAGACCTGCTTCTTGTCGAACAGCATCTCCGTCCGGATCTCGGTCGGCAGATCCTTCCCGCTCTGCATTCCCTGTCGGATAGCGAGGTCCGAGATCGCATCGGACGCCACGAGCTGGATGGCGGTCGAGCGATTGATGACGTCCTCGAAGTGCGCGAGGTCCGCGCCGGGTACTGCCAGTGAGAAGCCGGCGCGATCGGTGTAGTTGATCAGTCGATTGCGCAGACTCAGGTCGAGGAGAGCGTTCTTCCAGGCGGTGACGCGAGCAGGGCCGGTGTCGACTTCACGGCGACGTCCCGTGCCGGCTCCGGTGAAGTCGAAGACGTGTTCTTTGGCCTGGGGCGTGTACTCGATCACGGTCGTCGAGCCGTCCGAGTCGATCGAACGACTCGGCAGGGGGAAGACGGCGCTTTTCCTCGCCTCGAGGATGTCAACGACGCCAGAAGGGCCTTCGCGTCCAGGGGACAGGCGACGTAATGCGATCTCGTGCGCCTCGTCGAGCGTACTCGAGTCGCCCGCCAGCGTCGTGCTTTCCAGAACCCTGAGGAGCTTTCGGTCGGCGTAATTGGCGGCGATGCTGGCGTCACTGGAAGCAGCCGTCCCCAGGGTCAGTTCGACCCTCCAGTAACCGAGGAAGATGTGGTCCTCGAAGAGCCACAAGGTGCTGTTTATCCCGGCTTGCTCGAGAGCTGCCGCCAGCGTGAGGGTCAGATCGAGGCAGGTCCCGAGCCCACCTACGAGGACATCCGACGGAGTCCGGACTTTCTGTCCGTCTTCTCCCCAGCTGGCCGGCGGTTCGGCATAAGCGATACCACGCGACCGGATCTCGTCCCAGATCGCTCCCACGATGCTGTCGACTCGGTCTGCGCTCTCACTCTGATATCCGTCGAGGGCGGAACTGCCCGTCGCGACACCGAGTCGGCCACTAGCCTGACTCAGCACCGACTGGATGATCGCGGCGTTCGGCTGGACAAATGAGGGGAGCAGTTCGAGAGAGAGCTGCAGGGGATTGAGCTTCCACTCGTTCGCTGCGAGCACGGTGACGCCGGTCGTGCCCACCGCGACGCTGTCACCATCCGCGGTTCTCAGGACCGCGCGGATGATTCCTGGGCGGCGCTGCTCGACGGCGAGCATGCGGCCCGGGTTGAGGGTGAGCACAGGAACCTCTAGAGACTTGTCCTGTCGAGCAGCGAGGTCGAGGCGAATAGTGCGCGGACCTCCCAGTGATCCGTTTGCGTCGACGACCTCGAGATCAAGGGAAGCACCTCTGAGCTCCTCGCCCGTGTTCCGGATGAGAAGTCGTTTCACCGGGTGGATTCGCGCATTGGCCATCGCGTAGGAGAGTTCGTCGTGAGCTTCGATGTCGATCGTGACAGGAGAGCCCTGCGGCGCGTCATCCACGACCATCACCGATCCCGCATAACGCGCCGCTCCGCGCGGACGGCGCAACGGAGGCTCGATCGTGGGAGTGCTGGGCGCGTTCGTGTCGTCACCGGACGTGTCCTCTGCGCTGGAGATCAGCGATGCCGGTCCGGTCGCCGTCTCGCTTCCCGCCGCCGTCTCGGCCGGTGCGACCTCGGTCCGCGAGGGCGGCGCGACCTCGGCGAGGTCGGCGTTCTCCAAGCCTTCGGCCTCCGCCAGGATCCGGCCCCGCACCTCGCCCAGCTCCTCGGCGAGGTGGTCCATCGCGACCTCCTGCAGCAGGGTCTGAGCGGCCTGAATGGCCCGATTGGTCATCGGGCGGTCGAACTGCTCACCATGGGCCCAGAGATTGCGCACCTTCCGGAGGTATTTGAGAGATCCCTCCGCCAGAGGCGATATCGCGCGGGTGAACGGCCGACCCAGGGGATCGAGATCCGAGGTGAGCAGTCGCACCAGCTGATTGAAGTCGCGCTCGCCGTATCGCTGGTTCCTGTTCTGAGGGTTCGGGTTGGCCTCGTCATGACGTCGGAGGACGACGGTCCAGTCCTCATCCGGCCCGATATGGGACGCCAGCACGCTGTTCACCGTCGGGAGCAGTCCGTCGACGACCGCATTCAGTGCTCGGTCGACGAGTCGGCGGTACTCGAGATCATTCATTCGACGGGATCCCCCTCAGGTCCGCGGCGCGGCGCGACACGGCGTCGGTCGATCCTATTGATGCGCACGCATACTCGCGATCCGGCACGGAAGAACTGCTCATCCCTCTCCGGCACCGGGCCGGCCATCACGTACGGGTGTTCGTGAGATGACGTCCGATGTATCCGATGTAGATCCTCCCGGAGCGATCCGTGTCGTCGAAGTAGTGCATCCTCGGCGCGAAGGAGTCGTTCGTCGACACCTTAAAGTGCGCAGGCATCAGGACGGATCCCGATGGGTGCACGTCGTCCGGAACCGGCAGCACTCGTTCGCGCGCCCAGGCGGCGTTCGCGAGGACCGACTCGCTCTCAGTCGCCGCGTGACGCGAGGCCGGGCACTTGAAGCCGGCTGGGGCACTGTCGGAGGTCAGGTACGTGTGGACCGTGCCGCGTTCCCAGCCGCTCGCCTTCGCCTCCGCATAGTCGTGCAGGACGTGCACGAACTCCCAGACCTTCGAGGAGTACTGTCCGAGGCCGTCCCGCTTGTCGACCTCCTCGGCGTCGGAAGCGCGTCCGCAGAACACGACCCGCTTCGCGATGGAGGCTCTCTCGGGGTCCGAGGTCTCATCGGGCAGCAGAGTGGCGATGACCTCCGACATCGAGCCCGGCGGCTCCCATACCGCATCGAGCGGCACGTCGAGCTTCTCGAAGGCCTGCAGTGCGGCGAGCTGCTCGCGGAAGTATCGAGCCTCGCGCTCGGCTCGGCGCAGTGCTTCGCTCTCGACCGCGAGATCGAGGAACACCGAGTCGATCCGCTGGTTGAGCTCGGTGTTCTCCTTCGTCAGGGCGGCCTGCTCGCGACCCTGGCGCTCGAGCTCCTCCTCGGCGACGAGCACCTCGGACGCTCGGGTCTCGATGAATTGGTCGAGAAGATCGATCGTCCTCTCGTCGGCGTCGTCCCGGTGGAGCCAGCGGTTGACCAGCCCGCGGACCCGGGTCAGGAGGGGGACGCCGACAGGACGGGCGTCGGACTCCGGGAGATCGTCGGCGAAGGACAGAAGGCCCTCCAACGACGTACCCGCATCGACCGACGATCGAGCAGAGACCGGCGCCGGAGCCGGCGCGGGTGCGGGCGGGACTGCCGGAACCGGGGCGGCGACGCGGGCGTCGACGAGAGCCCGTCGGTGCACTTTGTTCTCCGCCTGCGCCAGCTCCTCCATGGCGAGTCGAACATCGTCGGGTAGACCGAGGGCGAGGAACCGCCTTTTCATTGCGGCCGCATGCGTCACCTGAAGGCGTTCCGAGACGTGCCCGTTGGAGATCGACCGTGCGAAGGTGGCGGGCCCGAGGACGCGGTGCCGGAGGGCGTCCTGACGGGAAGTGAGATCGACGTCCGGCAGGAAGGTCCGCACTCGTCCACGAGGCACCTGGTGGCTGTCGGGGAGGCGCTGCTCGAACAGCTCAGCAGCTGACGCGCTGACGACGAAGGTCGTCGCCACCCCATGGCTCTTCTTCGTGAGGCTCGCGACGATGCGGGTGAACTGCTGGTCGGTCTCCGAGTCGACCGACGTCGCGACGATCACCGAGCAGGTCCGGGTCGGATCGGCGATCGCGGCGAGGACGGCGTCCACTCCCTCGGCGTTCTCGACGAGGACGGGCGCCGCCGTGAGCCGCGTCCGTCCCTCGACCACGACGGCGTCGCGGAGCAGCGTGCCGACGATGTTCGGAGGTGCGACGACTTCGACCGGATCGGCGTCACCCTGACCCGTGACGCCGGCCTCGACGACCAGGGACTGCGTGAATCCGGAGGACCCGGGCGCGGAGATCGCCAGGACGGAGACGTCGAACGTCTTACCCGAGTTGGTCTCCGAGAACCGGTAGCGGCGGAGCCATCTGCTGTTCGTCGGATCGTCGCGATGGGTGGCGATGAGTCGACCGCTCCCACCCAGATCGAATTCGCCCTCCCCGACCCACTCGGCCTTCTCGAGTCTGCCGCGCTTCGACCCCGACCGGAGTTTGGATCGCAACCACTCCTTGAGAGCCTTCTCCGCCACGTCGATCGCATCGGCCGAATCGTCCAGCCTGAGTACGGCTCTGTATCCGATGACCATGGGTGACCCCCTGTTTCTCGTCACGGTAGCGGACTGCTCCGACATCGATCCGCCGGTCGTCCTCGACGAACCGGCCGTATCCGGTCCACGGCGGTCGAACCTCCGACCCGACTGCACATGCGCCACCCGCCGGTCCGACAAGTGGGGATCGGGGGTATTTCCGATGTCGGGGGAAACACTCGTCCGCTATCCGCGGTCGAGCCGGGGTAGGGGCCATGGCCTGCCTGGAGCTTCTCCGGTTCATGCTGTGGTGCTCCGGTAGCGTGCGCAGATGTCTCCTTTCACGGAACTCCATTTCACCGAGCACGACGTCAGGGACGGGGGATCGCTCGCACTCTTCGTCGAGGATCGCTCCCGATGCGGCATCTACTGGCTGGACTTCGAAGACGGCGCCTCCTATGTCGGTCAGTCCGTGAACGCGCGTACTCGTCTCGCGTCTCATCGGCGTCGGTGGAGCGACGTGACCACCGCACGATTCGCGGAATGCCGACCTGAACGCCTGGACGAACTCGAACTCGCTGTGATCCAGCACGTCCAGAAGACACGACCTCTACGGAACGTTCTCCTCACATCCCGTCCCGGTGGGCTCGACGACCTGATCGTCACCGTCAGGGAGGGCGCATCCCTCGCGTTGCCCTGGGAGCGCGAGCGCCGCGGTCGACTTCTCGAGGAGACGGTCGCTCCGCTCAGTGGGAGACAGACGAATGCGAGCTGGGAACGACTGCGTCTCCATGAGGACTATTCCGGCCTCGTCTCCTCCTTGAGGACGTTGCTCCTCGAGGCGTTCCCCAGTCCGGCACAGACGCAGGAGCTCCTGTGGACGCTGACGGCTCTGCCCTCCACGAACCGGAGCGCCGGGTGGCGACGTCTGTGCACACTCAGTGCCGGACGTCTGGAGATCCTGCGAGTCTTCGAGGAGACGCTGAACGGACGGAAGGCTCTGCGCTGGTTCCTCAATCTGCATCCTGAGGCGTCGGGGAGGAGAGTGCGATCGGCTTTGGCGCACGCGGACGCTCCGGACTCGACGGTTCGACGAGTCGCCTACAGTGCGGTATCGGAGCGGGTGTGGACGATCGACGCCGTGGGGCTCGGTTCGCTGGACGCGGTTCTGGAGGACGAACACGTTCTGAACGAGGTCTACCGTCTCGTCGTCATGCTGATGAGGCAGGGCATGAACCCGCTCCGACGTCACCACAATCACCCGTTCGCCACTGATGTCCTCAGGACATCGGGGACGATCCCGATCGAGTCATGAGGGCTGCGCCGACGGCGGCATCGCTGAGACCCGATCGGCGTACCCCGACACCGCTCCTTCGAGAGACACCGGCGCCGGGGACGACCACCCGGGATCCGACGGATCAGTCGCGATTCCGCTTGAACAGCCCTGCGACCTTCCCGCCGACGGCGTCGGCGGCGCCTGCCACTGCAGACGCGGCGCCCTTGACCGCGGTGAGCGCCTGAGCCTCGTCCGGGATGCCGTCGCCGTCGAGGTCGACGCTGCGGAACGGCCTCGACAGCGCGCCGGCCGCACTGGCAGCTCCCTCACCCACAGCGCCGGCGGTACCAGCGACCCAGGTTCCGGTCGACCTGGCGGCGTCCTCGAGCGCCGCGAGGGCGCGGTTCGGCTCCGCGTCCTCGTCCTCTCCGTCGATGACCTCCACGTGGGCGAGGTGCACGGGGAACTCCTCGGGCGCCTCCGGGAAGGCGGCGCGGGACGCGGCGATGACCTCGCGACCGAAGACGAAGCGGACAATCCCTCCAGACAGCGCACCGACTCCGTAGTCGACCGCCGCTTGCTGCTTGCCGCTCAACGTGTCGCGGACGCCGGCGAGCTGGCCGGTCTGGATGGTCTGGACGAGTTCCTGGGCGCCACCGGCAGGGAGGGAGCTCGCGAGAGTGCTCGCCCAGGGGGAGCGCTCGACGGTCTTCGACGGGCCGGTGACCGGGTCGCCGGTGGAGACGGCGGCGACGTCGGATGCCATGGCCGCGATCTGCGCGCCTCCCACCCGATCGTTCGTCAGACCGTAGACCAGCGCCTGCGCTTGATCCTTGTCGAGGTCCATCCCGTGTATGTCGGCGATCGCCAGCGCGAAGATCGCTGTGATCTCGAACTGCAGCTGCTCGTCTCCGGCGGGGAGGAGGCTCGCGGCCCGCTGCGCACCCGACTTCGCGGCGCCGAGGGCGACGTTCTTCGCGGCCGTCTTCACAGCGGCCTTCGTTGCCTCCTTCGTCGCCTTCTTCGCGGCCTGCGTGCCGGCGCTCTTCACTCCGGCGGCAGCGGCTCCCACTCCGGGGATCATCGCGATGCCCACGTCGGCCGCGATGGCGCCCGCCGAGATCAGGGCGCCCGCAGCGGTGATGGAGGTGCCGTAGTGGCGCTCGAGCATCCGCACCAGTTCGGCGGGCGTCGCATCGGGGCGCCTGCGCCGCAGCCTCAGGACGTACTTGCGCGCGATCGTGTGGCGGGCGCTGACCGCCTTCGCGATGTCGTGGACG
>NZ_PSWE01000036.1:0-32759 GCF_002932195.1 Rathayibacter sp. AY1C4
CCCGCCGGATCGCCGTCCGCTGCACTCGTCCGGTCCGCGGCCTCCGGGTCCGTCTCCGGTCGGTCGGCGCTCGCCGTCGCTCCTCCGCTCGACGCCGGCGCAACCGCCTCGGCCGTTCCGCGCTCGTCCACCCGCGCGGAGGCGTCCTCCGCCGCCACGAGCGCGCCGCCCCCGTTCCCGGACAGCAGCACCGCCGCGCTGACGACTCCCGCGACCGCGAGTGCCGCCGCAGCGGATGCGGCGACGACCACTCCTGTTCCGCTGGCCGCTCTCGACGCTCGGACCGCCGATGCGCGGACCGCGCTCGACGCCCGGACCGCGCTCGGCAGCGGACCGGAGGCCGCGCCGGAGCCCCCGCCCGCCGCCCAGGCGGCTGCGCCGCTCACCCCGGCGGTCAGCGGCAGCAGCACCGACGCGAGGCGGCGCGCAGTGCTCTCGGCCTCCGCCAGCGCCTCCCGGCAGGAGAGGCACCCGTCCAGGTGCCGGTCGATGCGGTGCCTGTCCCGGACGGGGACGCGTCCTCGCGCGTACGTCCCCGCCCGCTCGAGCACCCACTCGCACTCGCCCGTCGCCGAGGCGTCCGCCACGTGCTCCCGGATCCACGCGGAGCGCAGCCCCTCCCGCGCCCGCACCCCGAGCGCTGCGACCGCATTGGGCCGCAGGCCCATCAGCGGCGCGGCGGCGGCGGGGGACAGGCCCTCCACCTCCGTGTACCAGAGCACCTCCTGCCAGCGCGGCGGCAGCGCCCGGAACGCGCGCGCGCCCAGGTCGCGCTCGAGGGCGGCGAGGGCGTGCGCCTCGGGATCGGGGCCGGCAGAGGGGAGGGCGCGGTCGGCCTCGTCGAACGGCCGCTCGTGCCGGTCCCGCCGGGCCCAGGACCCCGCGACGTTGCGGACGGCGGTGAAGAAGTAGGGGCGGAAGGCGCCCTCGGGTCCGCCGCCGCGCTCGATCGCCCGCAGGACGCGGAGGAACGCCTCCGAGACCAGGTCGTCGGGGTCGGAGCTGCTCGCCCACGCCCGGGCCACGGTGCGCCCGGCCGAGGAGTGGCGGCGCCAGAGCTCGGAGACGGCGTCGGTGCGGCCCTCCCGGACCAGCGCGACGAGCTCCTCGTCGCTGCGGCCGTCGACGCGCTCGGAGCGGCGTCGAGGACCCACGGCGACGCCCTCCCTCCCGGTCCCGCGCCGGAACCGCCCGAGGGATCGTCGCACGATCGCGCGTGCCCGCCCCCGACTGGCGCGACTCCCGCGCCACCCGGCCCGCTTGCTAGAGTGAGCCCGCCGCGACTGGCGTTCGGATGGGTGACCATCAGGGAGCGGCACCTCCTCCGGGGCAGCGCCCCGGACACTTTTCCCGCCGCACGCCTGGGCTGGAACGGATACCGTAGATCGGGTCGCCCGAACGAGCCGTGTCGCGCCGCCGCGACCTGCCGGGCCCCTTCCGTTTCCCAGCCAAGGAGCGTCCGTGTCCTCTTCCCCCGCCAGCCCCGGCGTCGCCGCCTCGTTCGACCAGCCCGTGTCGGTGGTCGACCCCGAGATCGCCGCCGTGCTCCAGCAGGAGCTCGACCGCCAGCGCGGCTACCTCGAGATGATCGCGAGCGAGAACTTCGTGCCGCGCGCGATCCTCGAGTCGCAGGGCTCCGTCCTGACCAACAAGTACGCAGAGGGCTACCCCGGCCGCCGCTACTACGGCGGCTGCGAGTACGTCGACATCGCCGAGCAGCTCGCGATCGACCGCGCCAAGGCCCTCTTCGGCGCCGAGTTCGCCAATGTCCAGCCGCACTCCGGAGCCTCCGCCAACGCCGCGGCGCTCGCCGCGCTCGTGCAGCCCGGAGACACCATCCTCGGCCTCGAGCTCGCGCACGGCGGCCACCTGACCCACGGCATGAAGCTGAACTTCTCGGGCAAGCTCTACAACGCGACCGCGTACGGCGTCGACCCGCAGACCTTCCGCATCGACATGGACGCGGTCCGCGAGAAGGCCCTCGAGGTCCGCCCGCAGGTGCTCATCGCCGGCTGGTCCGCCTACCCCCGTCAGCTCGACTTCGAGGCGTTCCGCGCCATCGCCGACGAGGTCGGCGCGAAGCTCTGGGTCGACATGGCCCACTTCGCCGGCCTCGTGGCGGCGGGGCTGCACCCGTCGCCGGTGCCCTACGCCGACGTCGTGACCACCACCGTCCACAAGACGCTGGCCGGCCCGCGCTCGGGGCTCATCCTCGCGAAGCAAGAGTACGCCAAGAAGCTGAACTCGGCCGTCTTCCCCGGCCAGCAGGGCGGCCCGCTCATGCACGTGATCGCCGCGAAGGCGACCGCGTTCAAGCTCGCCGGCGAGCCCGAGTTCGCCGATCGCCAGGCACGCACCATCCGCGGCGCGCAGATCCTCGCCGAGCGCCTCACGGCGGCCGACTCGAAGGCCGAGGGCATCGACGTCCTGACCGGCGGCACGGACGTCCACCTCGTCCTCGCCGACCTGCGCGACTCGCCGTTGGACGGCAAGGAGGCCGAGGACCGCCTCCACGAGGTCGGCATCACGGTCAACCGCAACGCCGTGCCGTTCGACCCCCGCCCGCCGATGGTCACCTCGGGCCTGCGCATCGGCACGCCGGCGCTCGCGACGCGCGGCTTCGGCGACACGGAGTTCACCGAGGTCGCCGACGTCATCGCGGAGGCGCTCAAGCCCTCGGCCGACCTCGAGGCGCTGCGCGGCCGTGTCGCCCGCCTCACCGACGACTTCCCGCTCTACCCCGGGCTGTAGTCGATCCGCTGCACCACCCGCGCGGCGGAGTACGGGGCACCGCCCCCTCCGCCGCGCCACGACCGAGGAGCCCGAGATGACGGCACAGGTACTCGACGGCGTCGCGACGGCGACGGCGGTCAAGACGGAGATCGCGGAGCGGGTCGCCGCTCTGCGCGAGCGGGGCGTCGTGCCCGGGCTCGGCACGCTGCTGGTGGGGGACGATCCCGCCTCCCGCTCGTACGTCGCGGGCAAGCACCGCGACTGCGCGGAGGTCGGGATCGAGTCGATCCGCGTGGACCTCCCCGCGACCGCGTCGGCGGACGACATCCGCGCCGCCATCCGGCAGCTCAACGACTCGGAGGCCGTGACCGGGTACATCATCCAGCTCCCGCTGCCGAAGGGCATCGACGAGAACGCGATGCTCGAGCTCATGGATCCGGACAAGGACGCCGACGGCCTGCACCCCACCAACCTCGGCCGCCTGGTTCTCGGCGTCGAGGGCGAGCTGGACAGCCCGCTGCCCTGCACGCCGAACGGGATCGTCGAGATGCTGCAGCGCCACGGCATCCCGACCTCGGGCCGGCACGTCGTCGTCGTGGGCCGCGGGCTCACCGTCGGCCGTCCGCTCGGGCTCCTGCTCACGCGGAAGGGCCTCGACGCCACCGTGACCCTCACCCACTCCCGCACGGCCGATGTCGCCGCGGAGGTGCGCCGCGCCGACATCGTGGTGGCCGCCGTGGGCGTGCCCGGGCTCATCCGCGCCGACTGGGTGAAGCCCGGCGCCGCTGTGCTCGACGTGGGCATCACGCGGGTCGAGAACCCGGAGACGGGCCGCGCGAAGCTGACCGGCGACGTCGCACCGGAGGTGGCGGAGGTCGCGGGCTGGCTCTCGCCCGTGCCCGGCGGCGTCGGCCCGATGACGCGCGCGATGCTCATCCACAACGTGGTGACGGCGGCCGAGCGCGCCCTGCGCTGACCGGTCCCGCGCCACGGGACCCGCGCCGGACCGCGCTCGGGGGCGACGTCCAGTCGCCTGCCGGTAGCGTGGCCCGGCGCTCTCGCGTCCCCCACTCCGTCGGACACGTCCTCGGAGCGCGCCCCGCCCCACGAGGAGAACCCATGCTCACCGTCACCGCCTACGCCGCCCCCTCCGCGACCGAGCCGCTCGTCCCCACCACCATCGAGCGCCGCGACGTCGGACCGCACGACGTGCTCATCGAGATCGCCTACTCCGGCATCTGCCACTCCGACATCCACACCGTCCGCGGCGACTGGGGACCGGTGGCGTACCCGCTGACCGTCGGCCACGAGATCGTCGGCGTCGTCGCCGAGGTCGGCTCCGAGGTCACCAAGCACTCCGTCGGCGACCGCGTCGGCGTCGGCTGCATGGTGAACTCCTGCCGCGAGTGCGAGAACTGCCTCGCGGGCGAGGAGCAGTACTGCCTGAAGGGCAACACCGGCACCTACGCCTCCGTCGACCGCGACGGCACCATCACCCAGGGCGGCTACTCCACGCACGTCGTCGTCGTCGAGGACTTCGTGCTCCGCGTGCCGGAGTCGATCCCCTACGAGGCCGCCGCTCCGCTGCTCTGCGCGGGCATCACGACCTACTCGCCGCTCTCGCACTGGGAGGCGGGCCCCGGCAAGCGGGTGGCCGTCGTCGGCCTCGGCGGGCTCGGCCACATGGCCGTCAAGTTCGCGCACGCGATGGGCGCCGAGGTCACCGTGCTCTCGCAGACCCTCAGCAAGAAGGAGGACGGCCTCCGTCTGGGCGCCGACCACTACTACGCGACGCGCGACGAGGCGACCTTCACCGATCTCGCGAACACCTTCGACCTGATCGTCAACACGGTCAGCGCGCCCCTCGACCTCGACGCCTACCTGGGGCTCCTGCGCCGCAACGGCACGATGGTGAACGTGGGCGCTCCGGCCGAGGCGCTGCCGCTGCACGTCTTCACGCTCTTCGGCGCCCGTCGCTCCTTCGCGGGCTCGGGCATCGGCGGCATCCGCGAGACCCAGGAGATGCTCGACTTCTGCGCCGAGAAGGGCATCGCGAGCGAGGTCGAGGTCGTCTCGGCGTCGCAGATCAACGAGGCCTACGAGCGCGTCCTCGCCTCGGACGTCCGCTACCGCTTCGTGATCGATGCCTCCACGTTCGAGAAGTGAGGGCGGCCGGGGCGCTAGCCTCGGCGGCATGAGCGAACGGAGCCACCCGGCCGTCGACCGCGTCCTCGCCGACCTCGACCGGCACGGCGTGCACCCGACCGTGCGCTGGCTCGATTCGGCCGCGTCGACGGCGGCACTGGCGGCCGAGGCGCTGGGCGTCGACGTCGGCCAGATCGCCAACTCGCTCGTGTTCCTGATCGACGGTGCGCCGCTGCTGGTCCTGACCAGCGGCGGCCACCGCGTCGACACCGCCTGGCTGGGCGTGCAGCTGGGCGGATCGATCACCCGGGCGCCGGCCGCGGAGGTGAAGTCCGCGACGGGCCAGACGATCGGCGGGATCGCGCCGGTGGGCCATCCCGCGCCGCTGCGCACCGTGGTCGACACGGCCCTCGCCGCCTACGACGTGGTCTGGGCTGCGGCCGGGCACGCGCACACCGTCTACCCGACGAGCTTCGCCGAGCTGGTTCGGGTCACCGGGGGAGAAGCGCGCGCCGTCGTTCCGCCGGATCCGGCGCCGTAGCGGCTGGACGAGGAACGCCCCCTGCGACGCGAGGTCGCAGGGGGCGTCGACGGAAGCAGAGGTCAGAGCACCCGACCCGCGCCGTCGGCGGCCGTGACCAGGAAGAGCTCCGGAGTCGTGAAGCCCTTCTCGGCGAAGGCGGCGAGGACCGCGGCGCGGACCTCCTCCTCCTTCTCCACCGGGGTGAGGGCGATCGCGGAGCCGCCGAAGCCGCCGCCGGTCATCCGGGCGCCGATCGCTCCGGCGCCGCGCGCCGCCTCGACGGCGGTGTCGAGCTCGGGCACCGAGATCTCGAAGTCGTCGCGGAGGGAGACGTGGCCGGCGTCGAGCAGATCGCCGATCGCCCGGGGACCGTGCTCGCGCAGGGTGCGGACGGTCTCGAGCACGCGGACGTCCTCGGTCACGACGTGCTTCACGCGCCGGTAGGTGACGTCGTCGAGGAGCTCCTGGGCGCGCGGCAGGTCGTCGACCGTCAGCTCGCGGAGCGACGGCACGCCGAGGGTCGCGGCGCCGAGCTCGCAGGAGGCGCGCCGCTCGGCGTAGCCGCCGGTGGCGTGCGCGTGCTCGACGCGCGTGTCGACGACGAGCAGGACGAGGCCGGCCTCCTCGAAGCCGAGGGGGACGACCTCGGTGTCGAGGCTGCGGCAGTCCAGGAACACCGCGGCGTCGCGCTTCCCGAAGAGGGAGGCGGACTCGTCCATGATCCCGGTGGGGGCGCCGACCGCGACGTTCTCGGCGCGACGGCCGACGCGGGCCATCGTCGCGCGGTCGAAGCCGAGGTCCCAGAGCTCGTCGAGGGCGACGGCCATCGCGCACATCAGCGCCGCCGAGCTCGAGAGCCCCGCGCCGACCGGCACGTCGGAGTCGACGTACGCGTCGAAGCCCGAGCGGGAGCCCAGGTCGACGCCGTACTCGGTGAGCGCCCAGACCACGCCGAGCGGGTAGGCCGACCAGCCGGTCACGGCGCCGGGGCCGAGCTCGTCGAGAGCGACCTCGACCACCTCGGGGGAGAAGGCGCTGCTGATCCGGATCAGGCGGTCCTCCCTCGGAGCGACGGCCATCGCCGTGGCGCGGTCGATCGCGAAGGGGAAGACGAAGCCGTCGTTGTAGTCGGTGTGCTCGCCGATCAGGTTCACGCGGCCGGGGCCGGCCCAGACGCCCGCGGCGGGGCGGCCGAAGGTGCGCTCGAAGGCGGCGGCCGCGCTCTCGGCGACGGCGGTCAGGGATGCGGGAGCGGCGGTCATCGGTTCTCCTCGGCGATGTCGGAGGCGGTGGTGGCGGGAGTGGCGGCGCCGCCGGGAAGCGAGTCGTCGCTGTGCGCGGCGACCGGCAGCGCCGCGTCGGGGCGCTGTGCGATCCCGGCCTCGAGCACGGCCGCTTCGGCCCGCTCGATCGCCGCGCGCAGGGCCGCGGCGCTCGTCTCGGGGGCGATGTCGCCGATCCAGGCGCCCATCGCGGCCTCGCTCCCCGCGAGGTACTTGAGCTTCGTCTCGGCGCGGCGGGGCGAGGTGATCTGGAGCATCAGGCGCACCTCGTCGCGGCGCTCGTGCACCGGGGCCTGGTGCCAGGCGGCGATGTAGGGCGTCGGGGTGTCGTAGAGGGCGTCGATGCCGCGGAGCAGGCGCTGGTACATCACAGCCAGCTCGTCGCGCTCCTCCGGGGTCGTCGCCGCCAGGTCCGGGACGTGGCGGTGCGGCAGGAGGTGCACCTCGACGGGCCAGCGCGCGGCGAACGGCACGAACGCGGTGAAGTGCTCGCCGCGGAGTAGGACGCGCTCGCCGGCCTGCTCGAAGGCGAGGACGTCGGCGAACATCGACGGCCCGTAGCTGTCGAGCGAGGCGAGCAGGCGGGTCGTGCGCGGCGTGACGTAGGGGTAGGAGTAGATCTGCCCGTGGGGATGGTGCAGCGTGACGCCGATCGCCTCGCCGCGGTTCTCGAACGGGAAGACCTGCTGCACGCCGGGAAGGGCCGAGAGGGCGCCCACGCGGTCGGCCCAGGCCTCGACCACGGTCCGGGCGCGGGAGGCGCTGAGCGTGGCGAACGAGCCCTCGTGCTCGGGGCTGAAGCAGACGACCTCGCAGCGGCCGACGCTGGTCAGCGTCCGGCCGAGCCCGAGAGTGCGCAGGTCCTCCAGGGAGGCGGGCGCGTCCGCGTCCTCGAGGAGCGGGCCGAAGGAGGGGGAGCGGTTCTCGAAGACGGCGACGTCGTAGCGGCTGGGCACCTCCGACGGGTTCGTCGGCGACGCCGGGGCGAGCGGATCGAGCTCGGCCGGCGGCAGGAACACGCGGTTCTGGCGCGACGCGGCGATGGAGACCCACTCGCCGGTCAGCACGTCCTGGCGCATCCGCGCGGTGGCAGGGCGGGGGTCGAGGTGGCGGGCGTCGGCGGCGCGCTCCGGGGGGAGGGTCGTGTCGGCGTCGTCGAAGTAGAGGAGCTCGCGGCCGTCGGCCAGCGTGTGCGGGCGCTTGACGACGCCGGCGGAGAGGGTGATCGCTTCGTTCATGGCAGGAGTCAGACTAGGGCCGCACCTTCGAAAAGGAAAGCTCGTTTTCGCTTTGACAAGTCCACTCGACCGCGGGCACGATGGGCGGATGAGGACGGACGGCGAGCAGGAGTCCACGTCGGCGATCGAGCGCCGGCTGCGGCTGCGCCTGGCCGCCGAGAGCTCGGGCTTCGTCGGGGTCGCCCCGATGGCCGACATGCTCGGGGTCTCGGTCGTCACCGTCCGCTCCGATCTCGCCCTGCTCGCGAGCGAGGGCGTCCTCCAGCGGGTGCGCGGCGGGGCGATCCCGGCGCCGAGACCCACCGGCGAGCGCTCGCTCGAGGAGGGCCTGAGCGCCGCCTCCGACGAGAAGGCCGCGATCGGCGAGGAGGCCGCCGCCTCCGTCTCCTCCGGGCAGAGCATCGTGCTCGACGTGGGTACCACCCCGCTCGCCATCGCGCACGCGCTCGTGGCGCGGGAGGAGCTGCGCGACGTCACGGTGATCACGAACGGCCTCTCCACGGCGCTGGCGCTCGAGCCGGCCATCCCGCGCTTCACGGTCGTCGTCACCGGGGGCACTCTGCGGCCGCTGCAGCACTCGCTGGTCGAGCCGCTCGCGTCCGAGCTGCTCGAGCGGATCCGCGCCGACATCGCCTTCATCGGCTGCACCGGCGTGCACCCCGAGGCCGGCGTCACCAACGTCAACCTCCCGGAGGCGACCCTGAAGCGCCGGATGCTGCAGGCGGCGACCCGCCGGGTCGTGGTCGCGGACTCCTCGAAGCTCGGAGTGGTCGACCTCGGCCGGGTCGCCGCTCCCGACGAGTTCGACCGTCTGCTCACGGGGGCGGGCGCCGCCGACGGACTCGTCGCCGCTCTGGAGGAGGCGGGGCTCGCGGTCACCCGCTGCCGGGCGCTCGGCGAGCGCGTCAGTCCGTAGGATCGAGGAATGGCCGACTTCACCCCCGCCCCCGCCACCGGGCGCCAGTTCTCGCTCGACCTCACCGCCGAGGGACGCACCCTGCACGCCGTCGTGACGGAGGTGGCCGCAGCGTTGCGCCACCTCTCGGTCGACGGAGTGGAGATCACCGCCTCCTACCCGGAGAGCACCGTTCCGCCGTTCGGCTCGGGCATCGTCCTGATGCCCTGGCCCAACCGCGTGAAGGACGGGCGCTGGCACCACCGCGGCGAGACGCTCCAGCTCGCGATCACCGAGCCGAAGTACCACAACGCCATCCACGGCCTGCTGGTGAGCACCCCGTACCGCCTCGTCGACCAGGGCCCGTCCTTCGTCGAGCTGGCCGCGCCGGTCGTGCCGCAGGCGGGCTACCCGTTCCACCTCGAGACCTCGGTCCGCTACGAGCTGCAGGCCGACGGGCTGAAGGTCGTCCACCGCGTCGTCAACGTCGGCGCCGACGAGGCACCCGTCGCCATCGGCACGCACCCCTTCCTCGCCATCGGCGACGTCCCGACCGACGAGCTCGAGATCACCGTCGACGCGGCGGTGCACATCGAGGTCGACGAGCGCCTCAACCCCACCGTGCAGAACCCGGTCGAGGGCACCGAGTGGGACCTCCGCTCCGGCCGCCGCATCGGCGACCTCGAGCTCGACGACGCCTGGGCCGACGTCCGGATGGTCGACGGCGAGAGCGTGCACGGCCTCCGCGCCGCGGACGGCCGCCGCGTGCTCCTCTGGGCCGACGCCTCGCACAACTTCATCCAGGTCTTCATCACCCGGATCTTCCCCGACGGCGACGACGTTAAGACCGCGATCGCCGTGGAGCCGATGACCGCTCCCGCCGAGGCGTTCAACAGCGGGCAGGGCCTGCGCTGGCTCGAGCCGGGCGAGGAGTGGACCGTCGCGTGGGGCATCCGCCACGAGGGGTTCCCCACCGCGTCATGACCACCCTCGCGGCGGTCGGGCGCGACGACGAGGCCAAGCGCGTCGCTCTCGTCCGGATGAAGCGGCTCGCCACGGGCCTGCTCGTGGTGATGGCCGTCGTCTTCGCCGTGTCGTTCGCCCTGCAGGAGCGCTACCCGTGGCTGCAGTGGGTCCGGGCCGCGAGCGAGGGCGGGATGGTCGGCGCGCTCGCCGACTGGTTCGCCGTGACCGCGCTGTTCCGGCGGCCGCTGGGCCTGCCGATCCCGCACACCGCGATCATCCCGACCAAGAAGGACGAGATCGGCGCGAGCCTCGCGCAGTTCGTCGAGGAGAACTTCCTCCGCGGCGCCATCGTGCGCGAGAAGCTCGACTCCTTCGGGATCGCCCGGCGGGCGGGGCTGTGGCTCGCCGAGCCGGAGAACGCGCACCGGGTCGGCGGCGAGAGCGCCGCGGCCGTCCGCTCGGCGATCGCCCTGCTGGACGACTCCGACGTGCAGCGCGTGATCGAGGCGCTGGCACGGCGCCACCTCCTCGACCCGCAGTGGGGCCCGCCGCTGGGCTCGCTGGTGGGAAGCGTGGTCGAGGCGGGCCACCACCGGCGCCTCGTGGACACGCTGGTGGAGCAGGCGGAGGCGTGGCTGACCGCGAACCCGCAGAGCTTCACCCGCATGGTCAGCGGCCGCCTGCCGAGCTGGCTGCCCTCCGCGGTCAGCCGAGCGGTGGACGAGCGGCTGTACCGCGAGGCGCTCGTCTTCGTCGCCGCGGTGCGCGAGGACCAGGTGCACCCGTTCCGGATCGCGATCGACGGCTACCTCGCCACGCTGGCGCAGGATCTGGGCACAGACCCCGACCTGATCGCCCGGGTCGAGGAGATCAAGAACCGCGCCTTCGACAGCCCGCGCGTCCGCGAGCTCGCCGGGGACGCCTGGGAGGCGACGAAGGCCTCCCTCCTCGGCGCGATGGACGACCCGTCGAGCCCCCTCCGCGGCAGCATCGAGTCGATCGTGGTCGATCTGGGCCGCCGGCTCTCGACCGACGCCGGTCTCGCGGCGACCGTCGACTCCTGGATCGGATCGGTCGCGGCCAACCTGGTCGACCGCTACCGCACCGACATCGCCAGCATCATCGGCGACACCATCCACCGCTGGGACCCGCGTGAGACGTCCGAGAAGCTCGAGCTGCAGGTCGGGAAGGACCTCCAGTTCATCCGGATCAACGGCACCGTCGTGGGCTCCCTGGCCGGGCTGGTCATCTTCACCGTCGCGCACGCGCTGCTCGGCTCGTGAAGCGGGGCGCCCGGGCCCGCTCCGCAAGCCCTCGTCGGCGTCGGTGGTCGGGCGTACGGTCGCACCATGAGCGATGACAACACCACCGATCCCGATGTCAAGACCGAGGGCGACGTCCTCGGCGCCCGTGCCGACGACGGCAGCGACACCAGCGCCAGCAAGGACCCGTCCGACTGGGTCACCGGCGACGAGCCGATGACCGGCCCGCAGCGCAGCTACCTCGACACCCTCGCGCGCGAGGCGGGCGAGACCCTGCCCGCCGACCTCACCAAGGCCCAGGCCTCCGAGCACATCGACCGCCTGCAGTCCTCCACGGGCCGTGGCGACGGCAGCAACGGGCACGACTGATCCCGCCGGGGCGCCCCGGGGCTGAGCATCAGTCCCCGTCGGCGCCCCCGTCCGGGGCGCGCACACCGCGCCCCGGCGTCCCTAGGGTTCCGTCATGGCGATCTCCCGCACCACGCGCAACGCCCTCGACCTCATCGACGCGATCCGGATCCCCGGCCGCATCGATCCCCGTCTGGCCCGGCAGGTGACCCTGTCCCTCCGCCAGCTCCTCGAATCCGGAGCCTTCGGCCCGAGCGAGCGGCTCCTCCGCCGCCGCGCGAGGAGGCTCCGCTCCCGCACCCGCGAAGCGGCCGCGTTCCGGCAGACGCGCCCGGCCGGCTGCACCGTCCACCCCTGAGCCTGCTGAACGGAGCCGCTCCGCTGTGACCGGCGACGGGACAGACACCGTCCGCGCGGTCGTCTAGAGTTCCTGGCATCCGGTCCGCCGGATGCCCGCCGCAGTCTCCCGGCCGGTCGACAACGGAGTCGTCCCGGTGCGGGTCATCCCCCCGTTCGCGCGTCGAACGTTCCGCTGGTTCCAGCACCCCGCTCCCTCCTCGAGAAGGGACTCCCGCGATGACGACCCGCGTCTCGCACACCGCGACCACTGTCCGCCTCGTCCGCTGGTACCGGATCGACTCCGACTGGCTCTCGGAGGTCGTCACCGGCCGCCTGCTCGAGCACCAGGACGGCCGCTGGCGCCTGCTCGTCGGCGAGAAGGTCCGTGACTACCCGGACGAGGTGTGGTCGCTCTGCCACGAGTGACGCCGTCGCGGAGCACCGCGGCCCGGACGAGGCGTCAGAGGTAGAGGTAGTACGTCTTCGCGCAGTCCGTCGAGCAGAACGGGTCACGGCGGCGGGCCGGCCGGACGCGGCACGCCTCGCACAGCCGAGGCCGGCGCAGGAGGACGCGGAGGACGGTCAGCACCTCTGCACGGTAGTGCGGCGACCTGGCTGCGCCCTGGCACTGTCCGGAAAGCGCGACCAGGCGGTCGAGTGGTGGGCCCCGTCGGGCTCGAACCGACGACCCGCGGATTAAAAGTCCGCTGCTCTGCCAACTGAGCTAGAGGCCCGCGCGCTCCAGGGTAGCGGGCCGTCGACGCCCCCGGAGCAGGTGCGGCCCGGAGCAGGTGCGGCCCGTAGCGCGGACGATCCCGGAGCGGACCGCGTCCTCCGCGCGGGCATACCCGCCCAGCCGCGGGCGTTACCCTCCTCGAACCCCCTACGGAGCGCGAGCGCGAGAGCGTCCGCGCGCACGACCGCGGAAGGCGGCCCCATGACAGACGGCTTCCACAAGCCGACCAAGTTCCCCTCCCACGTCTTCGAGGCGTTCCAGGGAGGAGAGGACCCGGCGCAGATCAGCCGTGTCGCCCACGAGACCGCGATCGCGCTGCTGAGCCGTGTCCGGAACGACCCCGACCCGGTGGTCATCGACCGCCTGGTCGAGTACACCGACCACAACGGCATCGACGCGCTCGCCGAGCTCTGGGCGCGCTCCAGCGCGGCGAGCCTGCCGGGCGCCCTCTGGCGGATCTACCTGCTGCGGCTGGTCATCCGGCAGGACCCGGAGAGCACGAGCTTCCTCTACCAGCGCGGAGTCGAGCTGTCCGCCACGATCGACCCGGTGGTCGCCGGAGCCAGCACTCCCACGGGGCCGGCCGAGATCACCGAGCTGGCCGACCGGATCCTCCGCGGCGTCTTCGACGGCGACTTCGCGGTGGCACTGGACCGCGCCGCGGCGTTCTGCCGCGTGAGCGCCTCCGGAGCCGTCTCGGTCGCCGACGACGTGGAGCCGGTGAACCCCGCCCGGGCGAGCAAGCTGACCACCCGCGCCCTGCGCCTCTCGACCACCGCGGCCGAGCTCGTGAGCTGCGCGCGGCTGTGGCGGAGCGACTCCCTGGAGTGACGCGCAACCCGCGTTCACCCATTGCGAACGCCGCTCGCCGCCACCGCGGAGGCCTTTGGTAGACTGGCGGAAGCCGGATCGCAGTAACCCCGGGCTCCACTTATAGCCGCTTCGAGCGGCCTCGCGCCGAGAGGCGTTCCTGCGGTCCGGCCCCTTCTCTGCTCGCATCGAGGCCACGGTGCGCGAGGCGAGGGCCCAGGAGGAGTCGATCCTCGCCCGAGTCCCCACAGACAGGCGCCAGCGGAATGAAGAACAGCAGAGCTCTCCGGATCGGCGCGCGCGTCTGGGCGGGGACGGGGCTGCTGGTCGTCGCCGCCCTCTACCTCCTCGCCGCGCCGAGCGTCGACGACGCGGAGGGCGCCCAGTTCGCCGCGGGGGTCTCGCTCTCGCAGGGCACGGTGATGCGCGTCCTCGCGGTCCTCGACGTGCTCGCCGGGCTCTGGGTCCTCATCCGCCCGCGCAGCTATCCGGGCATCACCGCTGCGGCGGTGGCCGTGATCTCGCTCTGGCTGGCCCCCCGGCTGGGCGACCCCGCGCTCGTGCCGATCGGCACGTTGGCGCTGGATGTCCGATTCGTGACGCACCCGATCGAGGTGTCGGTCGTCGTTGCAGGCCTGGCCGTGACAGCCTTCTGGATGACGCGGAATCTTTCAGCCCGGGCGCGGGCGAGGCGGGGCTGATGACGGACGACACCACAGCGGAGGCGGCTGTCCTCCTCGAGCGCATCGCCGGGGGAGAGCAGGCCGCGTTCGCCGCGCTCTACGACCAGATGGCCGGCCGGGTCCTCGGCCTGATCATCCGCGTCCTCGTCGACCGCTCCCAGTCCGAGGAGGTGGCCCAGGAGGTCTTCCTCGAGATCTGGCAAACCGCTGGGCGTTTCGCTCCGAATAAAGGAAGCGCGACGACCTGGATCCTCACGATGGCACACCGCAGGGCCATCGACAGGGTCCGCGCGGCTCAAGCCGGCCGTGATCGGGACATGCGCATCGGAATCCGAGACCTCGGACGCGACTACGACCAGGTCTCCGAGCAGGCGGAGGTGTCCCTCGAGCACGAGAAGGTCGCGGCCGCCATGGGCCGCCTGACGGAACTGCAGCGGCAGGCGCTGCAGCTCGCTTACTACGGCGGATACTCGCACAGCGAGATCGCGGGGATCCTGCAGTGCCCCGTGGGAACCGTCAAGACACGCCTGCGTGACGGAATGATCAGACTTCGAGAAGAGATGGGGGTGGCCCTGTGAACGATGTGCGACTCCCCGACGGGATGGACGACCCGCGCGATCTCGCGGCGGGTCACGCACTGGGCATCCTGACGCCCGAGGAGCAGGAGCGCTACGAGCGCTTCCTCTCCGAGCACCCGGAGGCGCGCGGCGAGGCCGACGCGTTCGCCGAGGTGGCGGAGGCGCTGGTCGCCGACGCACCCGCCGTGGAGCCCT
This sequence comes from Rathayibacter sp. AY1C4, assembly GCF_002932195.1. Classification (NCBI taxonomy): domain Bacteria; kingdom Bacillati; phylum Actinomycetota; class Actinomycetes; order Micrococcales; family Microbacteriaceae; genus Rathayibacter; species Rathayibacter sp. AY1C4. The sequence continues at coordinate 14,735 of NZ_PSWE01000036.1, forward strand.
CGCCGGGCTTCAAGGCCGACCTGATGGCGCTCATCGCCACCACTCCGCAGCTGCCGCTGGAGGAGCCCGACGAGGACCACGAGGCGCCCGCCGCGCCCCGTCTGGTCCCCGTCGCCTCCGAGGGCGAGCGGAGCGGTCCGACGGCTCGCCGGGACGGTGGCGGCAGCGCCGCGAACCGCGCACGGAGCCGCTGGTTCGCCCGCCCCGCGGTCTACCTCTCGGCGGCCGCGGCCGCCGCGGTGATCGTGGTCGGCGGAGTGACCCTTCCGCCGCTGCTCTCGTCCGGCCCCGGCCAGACGCAGCAGCAGACGGCTCTGGAGCAGATCCGCAGCGCCCCCGACGCGCAGGAGACGACCGGCACGGTCGCCACCGGCGAGCAGGCGACGCTGGTCTGGTCGAGCTCGCTCGGCCGCTCCGCCCTCGTGGTGGACGACCTGGCGCCGCTGCCGGAGGACAAGACCTACGAGCTCTGGTACATCGGCTCATCCGGTCCGGTCGCCGCAGGGACGTTCGACGGGGGAGAGGGCAGCACCGTGGCCCCGCTCGAGGGGAGCCTGACCGAGGGCGGAGTCGTCGCCGTGACGGTCGAGGACGCCGGCGGCTCGCCGACTCCGACCACCGATCCGATACTGGCGATCGACATCGCCTGACGGCCCGAGCACGAGAAGAGCCGCACTCCCATGACGGAGTGCGGCTCTTCTCGTTCCCGGAGGGAACGCGGTGGAACGAGAGCGAGCCGCGACCCCGGAGGGACGCGGCTCGCTCTCGTCTGCGGCGGATCAGCCGAAGCGGCCCGAGACGTAGTCCTCGGTCGCCTGGACGGACGGCCGCGAGAACATCGTCGCGGTGTCGTCGTACTCGATGAGCTTGCCCGGCTTGCCGGTGCCCGCGATGTTGAAGAACGCGGTGCGGTCCGAGACGCGCGAGGCCTGCTGCATGTTGTGGGTCACGATGACGATCGTGTAGTCGTTCTTGAGCTCCTCGATGAGGTCCTCGATCGCGAGGGTCGAGATCGGGTCGAGGGCGGAGCAGGGCTCGTCCATCAGGAGGACGTCGGGGGAGACGGCGATCGCGCGGGCGATGCACAGACGCTGCTGCTGGCCGCCGGAGAGACCGGAGCCCGGCTTGTCGAGGCGGTCCTTCACCTCGTTCCAGAGGTTCGCGCCCTGGAGCGAGCGCTCGACGAGCGCGTCCGCGTCCGACTTCGAGATGCGGCGGTTGTTGAGCTTCACGCCGGCCAGCACGTTGTCCCGGATGGACATCGTCGGGAACGGGTTGGGGCGCTGGAAGACCATGCCCACCTGCCGGCGGACCTGCACCGGGTCGACGCCCGGGCCGTACAGGTTGTTGCCGTCGATCAGGACCTCGCCCTCGACGTGCGCGCCGGGGATGACCTCGTGCATGCGGTTGAGCGTGCGGAGGAAGGTCGACTTGCCGCAGCCGGACGGGCCGATGAAGGCGGTGACCGTGCGGGGCTCGATGGCGAGCGAGACGCCCTCCACCGCGAGGAACTGGCTGTAGTAGACGTTGAGGTCGTTGACCTCGATGCGCTTGGACATTGCTTCCTTCGGGGATTCCGGCCGGAGCCGAGTGGTGGGTGTCAGCGGCCGAGCTTGGGGGCGAAGATCTTCGCGATCAGGCGGGCGACCAGGTTCAGCGCCATGACGATCAGGATGAGGGCCAGCGCGCCGGTCCAGGCCCGGTTGAGGAACGCCTCGGCGTCGGGGCCCTGGTTCGCGTACTGCGTGTAGACGAAGACCGGGAGGGTCATCATCCGCTCGCTGAAGAGGTCGTAGTTCATCGACGCGGTGAAGCCGGCGACGATGAGCAGCGGGGCGGTCTCGCCGATGACGCGGGCGATCGCGAGGGTGATGCCCGTCGTGATGCCGGCGATGGAGGTCGGCAGCACGATCTTGACGATGGTCAGCCACTTCGGCACGCCGAGGGCGTAGGACGCCTCGCGCAGCTCGTTCGGGACCAGCTTCAGCATCTCCTCCGACGAGCGGACGACCACGGGGATCATCAGCACGGCGAGGGCGATCGAGCCGGCGAAGCCCATCCGGACGCCGGGGCCGAGGAGCAGCGCGAAGAGCGCGTAGGCGAACAGGCCCGCGACGATGGAGGGGATGCCCGTCATCACGTCGACGAAGAAGGTGATCGCCCGGGCGAGGTGGCCGCGGCCGTACTCGACGAGATAGATCGAGGTGAGCAGGCCGATCGGCACCGAGATCAGCGCGGCCATGGCCGTGATCTCGAGCGTGCCGATGATCGCGTGGAGGGCGCCGCCGCCCGCGTCGATGACGTTGCGCATCGACGAGGAGAAGAAGAGCGGATCGAACCGCGCGACTCCGTTGGAGACGACCGTGTAGAGCAGGGAGATCAGCGGGAGCAGCGCGATGATGAACGCGGTCGCGACCAGCGAGGTCACGAGGCGGTCGACAGCCTTGCGGCCGCCCTCGACCAGGCGCGAGACCACGTAGATGGCGACATCGAAGAGGACGGTGCCCCAGAAGATCGCGCCGACGAGGCTGAAGTCGTTCATCATGCCGGCCGCCTGGAGGATCAGGAAGACGGCGGCGAACACGACCCAGCTGCCGACGAGCAGCATCCAGGGAGTGCCCTTGGGCAGCTTGCCCGCCTGCAGCGAGAAGGGCATCGACGAGGTGGCGGCGGACATCAGTTGGCTCCCGAGAAGGCCTTGCGGCGGTTGACGATGAACCGCGCGACCGAGTTCACGACGAGGGTGATGACGAAGAGGATGAGGCCCGAGGCGACGAGGACGTTCACGCCGACTCCGCTCGCCTCCGGGAACTGCAGCGCGATGTTCGCGGCGATGGTGTTCGAGTTCTGCGAGGTGAGCAGGAGGAAGGAGACGACCGTCGCGGGCGAGAGCACCATCGCGACGGCGAGCGTCTCGCCGAGGGCCCGGCCGAGGCCGAGCATGGCGGCCGAGACGATGCCCGGGGCGCCGAAGGGCAGGACGGCCATGCGGATCATCTCCCAGCGGGTCGCGCCGAGCGCGAGCGCCGCCTCCTCGTGCAGGCGCGGGGCCTGGAGGAAGATCTCGCGGCAGACCGCGGTGATGATCGGGATGACCATGACGGCCAGCACCACCGAGGCGGTGAGGATCGTCTTGCCGGTGCCCGACGCCTGGCCGCCGAAGAGCGGGAACCAGCCGATGTTCACGTTGAGGAAGAGGTAGAAGGGCTGCACCATCGGTGCCAGCACGGTCGCGCCCCAGAGGCCGAAGACCACCGAGGGGACGGCGGCGAGGAGGTCGACCACGTAGCCGAGGGCCATCGCGATGCGGCGCGGCGCGTAGTGCGAGATGAAGAGGGCGATCGCGATCGAGAGCGGCAGGGCGATCACCAGGGCGATCACCGCCGACCAGACCGTGCCGAACACCAGCGGGCCGACGTAGGCCCAGAAGCTCGTCGCGTCGCCGGGGAGGCTGCCGGCCGGCGCGGTGAACGCGGGGATCGACTGCGCGATGAGGAAGATCGCGACGGCGGCGAGGACGAGGAGGATGAGGGAGCCGGCGGCGACGGTCGAGATCGAGAAGACCCGATCTCCGACACGCACCTTCGCCTTCGGGCGGACGACGGTCTCAGTTGCCATTCCAGGGGACTCTCTTCAGACGAGGGGGTTCGGCGGGGCGCACAGGGAGATGCTAGGGCTCGGAGGGGCGTCCGGTGGGTCGAGCCCGGCACAGGCGGGGCCCGTCCCGCGGATCGTGCTGCGAGACGGGCCCTGCCGGTGGGACTACTTGATCGACTCGATCGCGGTGGCGACGGTCGAGGCGAGCTCGGAGCTCAGGGGAGCGGAGCCGGCCTGAGCGGCGGCGGCCTCCTGGCCCTCCTCGCTCGCGACGTAGGAGGCGAAGGACTTGACGACCTCGCCCTTGTCGGCGTCCGCGTACTCCTGGCACACGATGAGGTAGCTGACCAGGACCATCGGCCAGGCGTCCGCCTCGGTGCCGGTGCGGTCGATCTTGATCGCGAGGTCGTTGTCCTCGCGGCCGTCGGCGATGGGCGAGGCGGCGACGACCGCCGCGGCTCCGTCGGCCGAGATGGTCGAGAACGCGTCGCCGACCTTCAGCTGGGCCATGTCCATGCCCTGGGCGCCGGACTCGTCGGCGTAGCCGATCGTGTTGGTGCCGTTCTTGACCGCGTCGACGACACCCGAGGTGCCCTTGGCGCCGTCACCGCTCTGGTACGGGAAGGTCTGCGCGGCGGGAGCGTCCCAGACGTCGCTCGCGGTGGCCGCGAGGTAGTCGGTGAAGTTCTGCGTTGTGCCCGAGTCGTCCGAGCGGTGCACGGAGGTGATGTTCGCCGACGGGAGGGTCGCGTCGGGGTTCAGGGCCTTGATCTCCGGGGCGTCCCAGGAGGTGATGGTGCCCTTGAAGATGCCAGCGATGGTGGCCGCGTCGAGCTTGAGCTCGTCGACGCCCTCCACGTTGAAGATGACCGCGATCGGCGAGATGTAGACCGGGAGGTCGATCGCCTTGGTGTCGGGGGCGCAGGCGGCGAAGGTGCCCGCGAGCTCCTCGTCCTTGAGCGCGGAGTCGGAGCCGGCGTAGTCGGCGGCGCCGTCGATGAAGTTGGTGCGGCCGGCGCCGGAGCCCTGCGGGTCGTAGTTGACCGTGACCTCGGGGTTCGCGGTCTGGAACGCGGCGGCCCAGGTGGTCTGCGCGGTGCCCTGAGCGGACGAGCCGATCCCGGTGATGGTGCCGGAGAGCGTGGAGGTGGTGGCGGAGCCGGAGCTGCCGCCTGCGGCCGGTGCCTCGTTGGCAGCGCAGGAGGTCAGCGTGATCGCTGCGACGGCGGCGACGACGGCCGCCTGGCCGAGACGCGAGAATCTCACAAGTATCCCTTTCGGGTAGGAAAGCGTGGAAAACAGAACAGGGCCTGGTGCAGCCCGCGAGCGAGAGTACGGAGGGGTCGTGTCCTGGCACCGACCGCTCGGTGAACGCGCGGTGAACGGGTCCGCCTCGGGGATTGCGGAGCGACGGGGCGGCGGGGAAGGCGCGGTGCGTCGGGCGCGTCCCGGTGGCGCGACCGGCCCGGTGCGGACGGACCCGTCGAGCCGGTCACGCAGCGCGCCCGGGCGGTCAGGCCAGCGGCGTGTGCGTCTCGATCGCGACGATGCCGGATCCGGGATGACCGGTGGAGAGGTGCACCACGGCGAAGCCCCCGGTCGGGAGCGCTGCCGCCTCGTCGAGGTAGGCGCCGAGAGGGGTCGCCGTGGCGAGGGCGATCTCGCGCAGGATCTCGGGGATCACCGGCCGGTGGCTGCAGAGGACGGCGGTGCGGCGGGCGCGGACCCGCTTGCCGACCAGGGCGCGGACGTCGGCGGTGCCCTGCTCGTGCGCCTCCTGGCTGAGGTCGTCGCGCAGCTTGACCGGCTTCCTGACCAGACCGGACAGCGGGGCGATGGTCGACCGGCAGCGCTTGGCGGTGCTCGAGACGAGGCGGCGCGGGCGCCAGGCGGCCACGGCCTGAGCGGCGGCAGCGGCCTCGACCCGGCCGCGCCCGGTGAGGCGGCGGGTGGAGTCGCGGCCGTCCCAGGAGGAGGCGGGCACCGCCTTCGCGTGCCGCAGGACCACGATCGCGAAGGTCTCGAGCGCACCGCGTGCGGCTATCCGGGCGAACTCGTCGACGATCGTCACGTCGTGCGGATAGGTCAGGTAGCTCCGGGCCCGCTTGAGCGTCACCCACTCGAGCGCCTCGACCTCGTCGTTCGGGAGGAAGTCGGACGCCAGGACGGCCTTCTCGGTCACCTGCGCCGCCCAGTAGTAGACGGCCTTCGGGCGCCCGCTCGGCAGCGTGTACTCGGTGCACCCCAGCGGCACCCCGAGCGCCACCGAGAGCCCGGTCTCCTCGCGGATCTCGCGGACCGCGGTCTCCGGAAGGGACTCGCCCGCGTCGACCTTGCCCTTGGGCAGGCTGACGTCCCGGCGGTGCGGCCGGTGGATCACGAGGATGTGCGGGCGGCCCTCGATGATCCGCCAGCACACCGCTCCTGCTGCGTAGACGGTGCCCGTCACGGGCGTCAGCGGCTGGAGGCCCGGTTGGCGGACCGTGTCGCCGCGCGCTTGCGATGGGTGATGTGCTGCATCAGCTGGTTCTGCAGGTCGGCGAGCGGAGCGCCCTCCTCATCGAGATGGTGCCGCGTCCAGTCGCCGTCCGGGCCGAGCCACCAGGAGGCGGTCCGCTCGTCCATCGCCCGCTCGAACATGTCGTCGATCTCGCTGAGGTGCGCCGGCTCGACGATCCGCACCAGAGCCTCGACGCGGCGGTCGAGGTTGCGGTGCATCATGTCGGCGCTGCCGATGAAGACGTCCGGCTCGCCGCCGTTGACGAAGCTGAAGATGCGGGAGTGCTCGAGGTAGCGGCCGAGGATCGAGCGCACGCGGATGGTCTCGGAGAGCCCCTCCTGGCCGGGCTTCAGCCCGCAGATGCCGCGCACCCACACGTCGACCGGCACGCCGGCCTGGCTGGCGCGGTAGAGCGCGTCGATCACGGACTCGTCGACGATCGAGTTGACCTTGATCCGGATGCCCGAGGGGCGCCCCGCGCGGGCGTTCTCGGTCTCGGCGGCGATCCGCTTGAGCAGGCCCTTCCGCAGGTGGCGCGGCGCGACCAGCAGGCGCTTGAACTTCTTCTCGATCGCGTAGCCCGAGAGCTCGTTGAACAGACGCGTGAGGTCCTTGCCGACCTCGGGGTCGGCCGTCAGGAGTCCGAGGTCCTCGTAGATGCGCGAGGTCTTCGGGTTGTAGTTGCCGGTGCCGATGTGGGAGTAGTGGCGGAGCACTCCGCCCTTCTCCTGGCGGATGACGAGCGCGAGCTTGCAGTGGGTCTTCAGCCCGACGAGCCCGTAGACCACGTGCACGCCCGCCTTCTCGAGCTTGCGCGCCCACGAGATGTTCGCCTGCTCGTCGAAGCGCGCCTTGATCTCGACCAGGGCGAGCACCTGCTTGCCCGACTCGGCCGCGTCGATGAGCGCCTCGACGATGGGGGAGTCGCCCGAGGTGCGGTAGAGCGTCTGCTTGATCGCGAGCACGTCCGGATCGGCCGCCGCCTGCTCGAGGAACGACTGCACGCTCGTCGCGAAGGACTCGTAGGGGTGGTGAAGGAGCACGTCGCCGCGGGAGACGGCCTTGAAGACGTCCTGCCGCTGGTTGGGCTCGCTGGGCGAGAGCTGCACCGCCGTCGTCGGGACGTGATTGGGGTACTTCAGGTCCGGGCGGTCGATCTTCTGCAGGCTGAAGAGCCCGCTGAGGTCGAGCGGGGCCGGGAGCTTGTAGACCTCCTGCGTCGTGATGTCGAGCTCGCGGACCAGCAGGCCCAGCGTCTCGTCGTCCATGTCGTCGGTGACCTCGAGGCGGATGGGCGGGCCGAACCGGCGGCGCAGCAGCTCCTTCTCGAGGGCCTTGATCAGGTTCTCGGTCTCGTCCTCGTCGACCTCGACGTCCTCGTTGCGCGTCACCCGGAACACGTGGTGGTCGAGGATCTCCATGCCGGGGAACAGGTCGTCCAGCTGGTTGGCGATCAGGTCCTCGAGCGAGATGAACCGCATCGGCTCGCCCGGCGCCGCGACGCCGGCGATCCGCACGAAGCGGGGGAGCATCTGCGGCACCTTGAGGCGCGCGAACTCGACCTTCTGCGTCTTCGGGTTCCGCACCCGCACCGAGAGGTTGAGCGAGAGGCCGGAGATGTAGGGGAACGGGTGCGCCGGGTCGACCGCGAGCGGCATCAGCACCGGGAACACCTGGGCCGAGAAGTAGTCGTCCAGCACGGTGCGCTCGGCGTCGCTCAGCTCGTCCCAGCGGACGAGGTCGATGCCGCCGTCGCGCAGGGCGGGCTCGACGAGCTCCTTGAACGCTCGGGAGTGGCGCTGCTGCAGCAGGTGCGCCTTCTCCGAGATGTCGGTCAGCACGTCGACCGGCACGCGCCCGATGTTCGTCGGCAGGGCGAGCCCCGTGAGGATGCGGCGCTTGAGGCCGGCGACCCGGACCATGAAGAACTCGTCGAGGTTGGACGAGAAGATCGCGAGGAAGTTCGCCCGCTCGAGCGCCGGAACCAGCGGATCCTCCGCGAGCTCGAGCACGCGCTGGTTGAACGCCAGCCAGCTCAGCTCCCGGTCGAGGTAGCGGTTGTCGGGGAGGAGCGGGTCCGAGTGCTCCTCCTCGTCGTCGAAGTCGTCGTCGAGGTCATCGCTGAGACCGTCTTCGAGAAGCAGGTTGTCGCCGTCCATGCGACCATCCTGGCACCGCGTCCGTCCGCTCCGCGCCGCCGCTCGTGAATGCCGGATGAACGGGGCCGGGGAAGGCCCTGTGGAGGAGTGCCGGCTCAGCGCAGCGGCGCGGCCCGCTGCAGGTACTGCACGTCGACGGAGGCGTCCGTGAACCCGAGCGAGCGGTAGAGCGCCACCGCCGACCGGTTCTCGGCCTCGACGTAGAGGTCGGCCGTGGTGCAGCCGCGCTCGAGCATCCGCGCGAGCCCGGCGTTCAGCAGGGTGCGGCCGAGTCCCCGTCCGGCCGCCTCGGGGGCGACCCCGAGGACGTAGATCTCGCCGGTCGTCGATCCGGGCTCGATCTTGAGCCAGTCGTAGCCGAGGAGCGTGCCGTCGGCGTCGCGGAGCAGGAGGAAGTCGCCCTCGTCGAACCACGGCTCGGCGCGGCGGGCCGCCAGGTCCTCCTCCGTCATCCGCCCCTGCTCGGGGTGCGCGGCGAAGATCCGCGCGTTCAGGGCGATCCACTCGGCCGGAGCGAGGTCGCGGGCGTCCGAGAGGACGACGCCCTCGGGGACGCGGACCTCGGGGGCGGCGAGCGGCTCGAGCTCGAGGTGCAGGAGGGTGCGAACCGGTGCGAAGCCGTGGGAGGCCGCGAGGGCCCGGGCGGCGGGGTGGTCGCCGTGCGCCCAGGCGAGCAGGCCCGTCCGGCCGCTCGCGAGGACCTGCTCCAGGGTCGCGGTGCCGAAGCCGACCCCGCGCCACTCCGGATCGACGACGAACTCCAGCTCGCCCTGCCCGAGGATCGCCGCCGCCACGACCACGTCCGCGCGCAGCCCCACGAGGAGGGTGCGCGAGCCGGCCCGGGCGTCGACGAGCGTCTGGTCGCTGAAGGGGGGCTGGTGGTCGAACCAGGCGGCGCGCCCGATCAGGTGCTCGAGGCCGGCCGCCACCGCGGGATCGGCCAGGTCCTCAACGGACAGGTTGAGCGACTCGCTCATTGTCCTCTTCGTACACGTTGAAGCGGTATCCGACGTTGCGGACCGTGCCGATCAGCGACTCCAGGTCGCCGAGCTTCGCGCGGAGGCGCCGCACGTGCACGTCGACCGTGCGGGTGCCGCCGAAGTAGTCGTAGCCCCACACCTCGCTCAGCAGCTGCTCGCGGGTGAAGACCCGCGAGGGGTGCGTGGCGAAGAAGCGGAGGAGCTCGAACTCCTTGAAGGTGAGGTCGAGCGGGCGCCCGTGCACCTTGGCGGAGTAGCTGGCCTCGTCGATCACGACGCCCGACGCCTGGATGCGCGAGGTCGACTGCTCCTGCGCCAGTCGGCCGATCACCAGGCGGATGCGGGCGTCGACCTCGGCGGGGCCGGCCGAGTCGAGGATGACGTCGTTGACGCCCCAGTCGGCCGAGACGGCCGTGAGCCCGCCCTCCGTGAGAATCAGGATGAGGGGGACGTTGATGCCCGTGGTCGTGAGGATCTTGCAGAGCGACTTGGCGCTGGCGAGGTCCTGCCGCGCGTCGACCAGGATCAGATCGCAGCTCGGGGCGTTCACGAGCTGGGCGGGCTCCGCGGGGATCTGCCGGGTCCGGTGGCTGAGGAGCCCCAGTGCGGGGAGCACCTCGGCGCCTCCCGCCGAGGTCAGTATCAACAACTGCGCCACGGATCCTCCAGAACTGGTCTGCCCGCAATACTAGCGGCGGGCCGGGAGGGGCGTCCGCCTGGGGCACAATTGTCGGATGGGCAGGGATCGGGTGGGCATCGGAGTCGTCTGGGCGCTCGCACTCGCGGGCTCCGTGCTGACGCTGGCGATCGCCGCTCCGGAGTCCCGGCAGCTCTGGCTCGCGCTGACGTTCGGCGGCTGCGTGCTCGCGACCTTCGCGGTGCAGCTCGCCGTGGCCCGCGCCGAGGGGTACCTCCTCCGCGCGATGACGAGCATCGTCGGAGCGATGGCCGTGGTCGCGGTCGCGAGCGGGATCGCCCTCCTCCTCCCCGCCTGAGCAGTCGCGCCCTCCCGTCCCGAGCGCCCGGATCCGCACCGCCTGAGCGGTCGCGTCCGCCCCGCCCCTGCGTCGGAGGCGGCGGGTAGGATGAGCGCATGCTTCTCGCCCTGGAACTCTTCTACCTCGGTCTGCTCGGGCTCGCCTCCCTCGCCATCGCGTGGGTCTCCGGCGTGGTCGTCTACAAGCTCTACCGCGGCCAGCGCTAGCCGCCGCGGAGCCCGAGTGATCTCGCTTCCGTCGGGCCTGCCGCCCGAGCTCGTCCCCCTGTCCTGGCTGCTCGGCGTCTGGGAGGGCTCGGGCGTCATCGACTACACGATCGGCGACGACTCCGTCCAGGCCGAGTTCGGCCATCGCATCAGCTTCAGCTACGACGGCCTCCCGTACCTCAACTACAACTCCTACACGTGGCTGATCGAGGAGGGCGCCGAGGAGGCGCCCCGGCCGCTGGTCACCGAGACCGGCTACTGGCGCCTCAGCCGCGCTCTGACCGACTCCGACGCCGGCCCGGGAATGCTGCCCGGCCGCGGCGCACCCGCCTTCCCCGACGCGGAGTCCGTCGAGACGCTGCGCAACGCCGCCGGCGGGTTCGACATCGAGGTCTCGCTCGTGCACCCGGACGGGGTCAGCGAGCTCTACCTCGGCCAGGTCAAGGGGCCGCGGATCGACCTCGCGACCGACGCGGTGATGCGCACCGCCGCGGCGAAGGACTACGCCGCCGCCACGCGCCTCTACGGCCTGGTCGACGACCACCTGCTGTGGGCGTGGGACATCGCCGCGCTCGGCCAGGGCCTGCGGACCCACTCCTCCGGACGGCTCGCCCGTGTCGACTGACGCGCTCTCCCCGCTCCTGGCCGCCCCGGGCGCCGTCGCGACGACGAGCGCCGCCGAGCCCGGCGTCGCCGCCCACTACGGCGAGCCCTTCCGCGAGCAGCGCGCTCTCGCCGCGGGCACCGCGCTCGTCGACCTCTCCGGCCGCGGCGTCGTGACCGTCACGGGGCCGGACCGCCTCACCTGGATCGACTCGCTCACCAGCCAGGCCGTCTCGCGCCTCGCTCCCGGCGCGTCCGCCGAGACGCTCCTGCTCGACCCGACCGGCCGGATCGAGCACGTCATCCGCCTCGTCGACGACGGCGAGACCGCCTGGCTCCTGCTCGACCGCGACGAGACGGCCGGCCTGGCCGCCTGGCTCGACCGGATGCGCTTCATGCTCCGCGTCGAGGTCGCCGACCGCACCGACGACTTCGCGACCCTCGCCGCCCTCGGCGACGGGCCGGCCCTGACGCTCGCCCTGTCCCTGGCCGAGGAGCCCGTCGTCTGGAGCGACCCGTGGTCGCAGGTCCAGCCGGGCGGCTGGCAGTATGCGCTGACCACAGAGCACCCCGGGGCCTCCTGGGAGCTCCGCGAGGTCCTGGTCCCGCGAGCGGCCCTCGAGGCCCTCGCGGAGACGGCCGTCGGGGTGGGAGTGGCCCTCGCGGGAGTCGACGCCCTCGAGGCGCTGCGCATCGCCGCCTGGCGCCCGCGCCACGCGACCGAGGTCGACGAGCGGTCCATCCCGCACGAGCTCGACCTCCTCCGCTCGAGCGTGCACCTCGCCAAGGGCTGCTACCGGGGCCAGGAGACGGTGGCGAAGGTGCACAATCTCGGCCACCCGCCCCGGCGCCTGGTCCTGCTGCAGCTCGACGGCTCCGACTCGGTCCTCCCCGCCCACGGCGACGTCGTCACGGCGCTCAAGGGCGGCGAGCCGGTCGAGGTCGGCACGGTCACCTCCAGCGCCTGGCACTACGAGGACGGACCGGTCGCTCTCGCGGTCGTCAAGCGGAGCGTCCCGGTGGATCTCGAGCTGACCGTGCTGGCCGGCGACTCGCGCGTGGCCGCGGCCCAGGAGGTCGTGGTCCCGCCCGGAGCCGGAGCGGAGGCGGGAGTGCCCCGCCTGCCCCGCCTCGGGGCGACGACCAGGTAGGCCACGCCGTGGTGGCCGCACGTCCCGCCGAGCGGGGCCGGGCGGCCGAGCGGCTGCGCGGTCTCGTCCGGACCCCCGAGCTGAGTCCCGCGCGCGCCCTCGCCCGCGCGGGGGCGTCGCTCCCCGCCGTGCTGCAGATCGTGCTCGCGGCGACCCTCGCCTACTCCGTCGCGCACTTCCTCCTCGGGCACCCCGCGCCGGTGCTGGCGCTGACGGCCACGATCTCGAGCCTCGGCATCGCGCGCGACACCCGCCCCAAGCAGGTGGCCGAGACAGCGACGGGGATGCTCATCGGCATCACGGCCAGCGAGGTCCTGCTCCTGCTGTGGGGGAGCGGCGTCTGGCAGCTCGCCGTCGTCCTCGCGATCGTCTTCACGCTCGGCCGGGCCCTCTCGCCCTCGCCGGGGTTCGCGGTGGCCGCCGGGACCCAGGCGATGCTGGTGATGGTCCTCCCTGCGCCGGACGGAGGCGTCTTCACCCGGAGCGTCGACGGCCTGATCGGCGGGCTCGCGGCGCTGCTCTGCACGGCGATCGTGCCCCGCCCGCCGCTGCGCACAGCGCGGGCCGAGGCGCACCGGCTCCTCACCGCGCTCAGCCGGACCGTGGAGGAGCTGGCCGAGGCGCTCCGCCGGGGCGACTCCTCGGCGTCCACCGCAGCCCTCGAGCGGATCCGCGGGACGCAGCCGGTCATCGACGGCTGGACCGCGGCGCTCGACTCCGCGACCGGCGTCGCCCGGATCTCGCCGTTCGTCCGCCGGCACCGCGGCGAGCTCTCCCGCCAGGCCGTGATGCTGTCCGCGCTGGACCTCGCGACCCGCAACCTGCGCATCGTCGCGCGCCGCACCGACTTCCTCGTCCGGGACGGCGCCCCGCGGCCGGAGCTCGCCGGAGCGGTCGCCGCCCTCGGCCCGGGCATCGCGCTGCTCGGCCGCGCGGTCGCCGATCCGTCGGTGCTCGCCCTGGCGCGTCAGGACCTCGTGCTGCTCGCGACCACGCTCGACCCCCAGCGGCTGATCCCGGAGGCGCGCCTCGCCGAGAAGACGGTGCTCGTCCTGCTCCGCCCGCTCGTCGTCGACCTGCTCACGGCGACCGGCGCCGCTCCCGCCGAGGCGCGGGCCGCCCTGCCCCCGCTCGCCTAGGGCTCAGGAGGTCCGGTGCTCAGGTCCGGTGCTCAGGCCCGGTGCTCAGGCCCGGCGCTCAGGAGGAGGGGGCGACCGCCTCCCACGCGACCGTCACCTCGCCCAGGCGCCAGCGCCGCGGCCCGCCGAGGACCGGCCACTCCGGCCGGAGGTCCCGGACCGCCGCGATCCAGCGCTGACCCGGACCGTAGACGGCGAGAGGGGCGTTCAGCGTCCACGCCCGCTCGAGGGCGGAGAGGAAGGCGTGCACGCCCTCGCCGGGCACGTTGCGGTGGATGAGGGCCTTCGGCAGGCGCTCGGCCGCCGTCATCGGCGAGGGGATCGCCGCGAGCCGGAGCGAGAGGGTCAGCGAGCGCGGGCCCTCCCGGCCGACCTCGATCCAGGTGCAGATGCGGCCGATCTCGTCGCAGGTGCCCTCGACCAGGACGCCGTCGGGCTGCAGGCGGTCCGTCATCGTCGCCCAGGCTTCCTCCACCGCGTCCTCGTCGTACTGGCGGAGCACGTTGAAGGCGCGGATGACGCCCGCCCGCCGCCCCGCGGGCAGGGGCACCTCGAAGCCGCCGCGCTCGAAGCGCACGCGCGCGTCCGCGGGGAACGGCGTGCCGCCCTCCCTCACCCGGGCGAGCTGGCGCCGAGCGGTGTCGACCCGTGCGGGCTCGATCTCGAGGCCGAGCACCTCGACGTCGGGCGCGGCCCGGACGAGCCGGCGGTGCAGCTCGAGCGTGGTGACCGCGCTCGCCCCGAAGCCGAGATCGACGACGAGCGGGGAGGCGGTGCTGCGCAGGACGGGCAGCTCGGCGAGCCGGCGGTCGACCCGGCGGAGGCGGTTCGTGCCCGTCGTTCCGCGGGTGACGGCTCCGATGGGCATGCTCTCCAGCGTATCCGCGGGCGAGGGGGCCGCCTCTAAGCTGGACGCATGTCCGAGACCTACACCCTCATCCTCGTGCGCCACGGCAACAGCGAGTGGAACCAGAAGAACCTCTTCACCGGCTGGGTCGACGTGCGCCTGACCGAGCAGGGAGTCGCGGAGGCCACCCGCGCCGGCGAGCTGCTGACCGAGGCGGGCCTGCACCCCGACATCGTCTACACGTCGCGCCAGACGCGTGCGATCCAGACCGCCAACATCGCCCTCGAGGTCGCCGACCGCCTGTGGATCGACGTCAAGCGCTCCTGGCGCCTCAACGAGCGCCACTACGGCGCCCTGCAGGGCAAGGACAAGGCGCAGACCCTCGCCGAGTACGGCCCCGAGCAGTTCCAGACCTGGCGCCGCTCCTTCGACGTGCCGCCGCCCCCGCTCGACGACGACGACCAGTACTCGCAGGCGCACGACGAGCGCTACGCCGACCTCGGCGACGCCCTGCCCCGCACCGAGTCGCTGAAGCTCGTGATCGAGCGGATGCTCCCGTACTGGAAGTCCGACATCAAGCCGGACCTCGCCTCGGGCAAGACCGTCATGATCACCGCGCACGGCAACTCCCTCCGCGCGCTGGTGAAGACCCTCGACGGCATCTCGGACTCGGACATCGCGGAGCTCAACATCCCGACCGGGATCCCGCTCGTCTACGAGCTGAACGAGGACTTCGAGCCCATCGGCGAGGCGCGCTACCTCGACCCCGAGGCCGCGGCCGCCGGTGCCGCCGCCGTCGCCGCCCAGGGCGCCAAGAAGTAGCACCGCCCCGCACGCGCGAACGGCCCGCCCGAGTCCTCGACTCCGGCGGGCCGTTCCCGTAGCCCCGGAGGCGGAGCGCACGGACACGTCCGGCCCGCAGGAGACGCTCGTTCCTGCGGGCCGGACGGTGAGACGGGCCGGAGCCCGAGGTGTCGACTAGGAGTAGTCGCCCGAGATCAGGTACTGGACCTTCTTGGCGATCGACACGGCGTGGTCGGCGAAGCGCTCGTGGTAGCGGCTGGCGAGGGTCGCGTCGACGGTGTCGGCGGCCTGGCCCTTCCACGCCTCGCTGAGCACCTTGTCGAAGACGCTGACGTGCAGCTCGTCGATCTTGTCGTCCTCGTCGCGGATCTCCTCGGCGATGCGCGGGTCCTGCGAGCGGAGCAGGTCGGTCAGCTTGTGTGCGACGACCACGTCGAGGCGGCCCATCTCGACGAACGTCGGACGCAGGCTCTTGGGGACCACCTTGTCGGGGAAGCGATAGCGCGAGAGCTGGGCGATGTGCTCGGCGATGTCGCCCATCCGCTCGAGCGACGCGCTGATGCGCAGCGCCGAGACGACGATCCGCAGGTCGCGGGCGACCGGGTTCTGCCGGGCGAGGATGTCGATCGCGAGCTCGTCGAGGCTGATGGCCAGCTCGTCGATGCGCGCGTCGCTCGCGATGACCTCCTCCGCGAGGGTGACGTCGGAGTGGTTGAACGCCTGGGTCGCCTTCTCGATGGCGATCTCGACGAGTCCGGAGATCTCGACGAGTCGTTCCTGGACCTCGGCCAGCTCCTGCTGGAAAACTTCGCGCATCTGTGTTCGACCCTCTCTACGGCGCGCGCGGACGACGGCGCCGGATCTGCGGCGAGCACCTCGCACGCCGCTGCGACTGCACTCCGTGGGCGCAGGCGCAGTCATGATGACCACGGCAGGTTAACGGACGGTGCCGGGCGTTTGAACAGTACTCGACCCCCGGAGGATCGACGGGAGTCCGGTAGGGGGACGCCCGGTGGATGGTTAGCCTGGGTCCGTGGATTCGGGCTTGATCGTGGTTCTGTCGCTCGTTCTCGGTGTCGCGATCGGGATCCTTCTGACGACCGTGCTCACGCTCGCCGCCCGCCAGGGCCGCATCGCGCAGGACGTGATCTCGGTCGGGCTCCCCGAGGGGATCGAGGCGATCATCGACGCCGTCGGCTCGCCCGCCTTCGTGACCGACCCGTCTCACAACGTGCTGAAGGCGTCCACCCGCGCCGTCGCGCTCGGCCTGGTCTCGCAGGACACGCTGCTCCACCCCGACCTCGCCGCCATCGTCGACCGCGTCCGCCGCTTCGGCGACGACATCGTCCAGGACCTCGAGCTCGCGACCAGCCCGCTCTCCGACGCCGCCGTGACGCTCGTCGTCCACGCGACCCGCCTCGGCTCCCGCTACGTCCTCGTCATCGCCGAGGACCACACCGAGGCGCGCCGGCTCGAGGCCGTCCGCCGGGACTTCGTCGCCAACATCTCCCACGAGCTGAAGACCCCGATCGGCGCCGTCGGCCTGCTCGCCGAGGCCCTCGACTCCGCCGCCGACGACCCCCAGCAGGTGCGCCGCTTCGCGCACCGGCTGACCCAGGAGTCGCACCGCCTCGCGAAGATCACGCGCGAGATCATCGAGCTCTCCCGCCTCCAGGCCGCCGACGTCGCCGGCTCCGCCGAGATCATCCGCGTCGACGACGTCGTCACGGCGGCGCTCGAGACCACCCACGTCATGGCGGAGTCGCACGACGTCACCCTGGTCAAGGGCGGGATGAAGAAGGCCTACGTCGTGGGGCAGGAGAAGATGCTCGTCTCGGCGCTGCACAACCTCCTCGCCAACGCCATCCAGTACTCGCCCGCAGGCTCCCGCGTGGGCATCGGCGTCCGCTCCACCGGCGGAGTCGTCGAGATCGCCGTCACCGACCAGGGCATCGGCATCCCGGAGGAGGACCTCGACCGGGTGTTCGAGCGCTTCTACCGCGTCGACCAGGCCCGCTCCCGCCACACCGGCGGCACCGGCCTCGGCCTCAGCATCGTCAAGCACGCCGTGCAGAACCACGGCGGCGACGTCCGCGTCTGGTCCAAGCCCGGCCGCGGCTCCACCTTCACCATCCGGCTCCCCGAAGCCGACCCCGCCCGGACGCCCTTCGCGGCGACCGCCCCGATAGGAGAACACGCGTGACCAGCATCCTGCTCGTCGAGGACGAGAGCGCCCTCAGCGAGCCCCTCAGCTACCTGCTCGAACGCGAGGGCTACGACGTCACCGTCGCCGAGGACGGCAACCGCGCCGTCGCCGCCTTCGACGAGGGCGACTACGACCTGATCCTCCTCGACCTCATGCTGCCCGGCATGCCCGGCACCGAGGTCTGCCGCGAGATCCGCACCCGCTCCTCCGTCCCGATCATCATGGTCACCGCCAAGGACTCCGAAGTGGACATCGTCGTCGGCCTGGAGCTCGGCGCGGACGACTACGTCACCAAGCCCTACTCCACCCGCGAACTGCTCGCCCGCATCCGCGCCGTCCTCCGACGCCGCACCGAGGAGCCCGGCGAGGAGCGGATCGTCGTCGCGGGCCCCGTCCGCATGGACATCGAACGCCACACGGTCGAAGTCGACGGCGTCGAGACCCCGATGCCCCTCAAGGAGTTCGAGCTCCTCGAGATGCTCCTCCGCAACGCGGGCCGCGTCCTCACCCGCGGCCAGCTCATCGACCGCGTCTGGGGGAGCGACTACTTCGGCGACACGAAGACCCTCGACGTCCACGTCAAGCGCATCCGCTCGAAGATCGAGAAGACGCCGAAGGAGCCGGTGCTCCTGGTTACTGTCCGCGGCCTCGGCTACCGCTTCGACGCTTGATCGCGGGCCCTGGCGGGGCGATCTGCGGCGTCGTCGTCGGTTGCGATACCGCTGGTATCGCGCCCTCCTCCGCCTTGCAGCTCACCCCGCCAGGACCCGCGATCAACCCTGTACTGGAGGGGTGGGGGACGAGGCCGTCGCTGCGCGACGAGCCAGGTGGGGTG
>NZ_PSWE01000037.1:0-30416 GCF_002932195.1 Rathayibacter sp. AY1C4
TCGGCGGGCGTCGCATCGGGGCGCCTGCGCCGCAGCCTCAGGACGTACTTGCGCGCGATCGTGTGGCGGGCGCTGACCGCCTTCGCGATGTCGTGGACGGCCTCCTCCGCTGGGAGCTCGGTCTGAAGCGTGATCGGTTCGACGGCGATCGCCTCGTCGACGGTCTCGATGGTCTGGTCCTCGGTCATGGTCGTTCCCCTCTGATGGTTCGTGTTCAGCCGGCGGGCTGTCCGCTCGAAGCGGTGTGGTGGTGGCGTCGCGCGATGATCGATGAATCAGGCCGACGTCGGTTCTGGCGATGTCGGGGTCAGCGTCTCAGACCTCGAGGTGTCGTCCGCTGTCACGAACACACGGTTCACAGCACCGCCTCCCGCTCCGTCGCGTACCGCGGGGCCATCGACTCCATCTGCTCCATCACGAGCTTGATGGCGCCGGCCTGCTGGTCCGGCGGGTACCGGTAGCGCACGAGCAGCCGCTTGATCGACGAGCGGAGCTTCGCGAGGACGTCGTCGCGGACCGTCCAGTCGGTGCGCACGTCGCGGCGCATCGTCTGCACGAGCTCGCGGGCGATCTGGGCGAGCGTGTCCTCGCCCTGCAGCGTCACTGCCGACTCGTTCTGCGCGACCGCGTCGTAGAAGGCGACCTCGTCGCTGCTCAGCGGAGGGTCGAACCGCTTGCCGCGGTCGGCCTCGTCCGAGATCTCCTTCGCCAGCTCGACCATCGCCGCGATGACCTCGGCCGAGGTCAGCTGCTGATTCGTGTACTTCGTCATCAGCTCCGCGATCCGTGCCGAGAAGGCCTGACTGCGCACCACGTTGTTCCGGGTCGCCGCGCTCGACTCGTCGACGAGGAGCTTGCGCAGCGCCTCGATCGCCAGGTGCGGGTTGCGCGCCTTCTGCGTCTTCTCGACGAACTCGGGGGTGAGCTGGTCGAGGGACGGCTTGGGCATGCCGGCGGCGTCGTAGATGTCGAGCACCTCGCCGGTCGCGGTCGCCTGGGCGAGCAGCTGACCGAGCAGGCGCTCGATCTCGGCGGGGATCGGCTCGCCGTTCGCCTGCCGCTCCTCGGCGTCGAACTTGGCCATCCAGATGCGGACGTCCTCGTAGAACGAGATCTCGGGACGGAGCTCGGCGAGGTTCTGCGCTCCGGAGGCCAGCGCCCACGCCCGCGAGAGCTTGCTCGCGAGTGCGCGGAACCGCGCTGCCGGATCCTCCTGGCCCTCGGCGGTCGACTTCGACCGCGAGCGGAGGAAGTTGACGGCTCCCGACGCGGCGTTGAGGTACGCCTTCGGGTGCGCCGAAGCGAGTTCGGCCCGCCAGTCGTGGTCGGCGAGCAGCTGGCGCAGCTCGGCGACCATCTCGACAGCGATCGCCACCGCCTCGTCGACGTTGCGGCCGACGGGCTTCTCGGCCTGGTCCGCCGCCGTGTACTCGGCGAGAGCCGCCGTCAGGTTGTCGACGAGCGGGGCGTAGGCGACGAGCAGTCCGTCCTGCTTGCCGCGGAAGGTGCGGTTGACACGGGCCAGTGTCTGCATGAGCAGCGCACCCTTGAGGGGTCGGTCCAGGTAGAGGGTGTGCAGCGGCGGCGAGTCGAAGCCGGTGAGCATCATGTCCTTCACGATGACCAGCTCGAGCTCGTCGTCGACGTCCTTCATCCGCTTCTTGATGACGGCGTTCTCGGAGTCGCGGCGCACGTGCTCGACGACCGGCGACACGTCGGACGGGGTGCCGGAGTAGACGACCTTGATCCGACCGCTCGTCGTCCCGTCGCCGTGCCACTCGGGCTTCAGCGCCACGATCGCGGAGTAGAGGCGGGCGCAGATCTCGCGCGTCGCCCCCACGATCATCGCCTTGCCGGGCGAGGAGATGGTCGCTTTCATCCGCTCGCTGCGCTCGCTCCAGTGCCGCACGATGTCGGCGGCGAGGGCGTCGATCCGCTCCGGTGCGCCGTAGAGCGCATTGATGACGGCGACGCTCTGCTCGATGCGGGTGCGCTCGGTCTCGTCGAGACCGACGGTGAACTCGTCCGCGGCCGCATCGATCAGCTCCTGGCTCACCCCTTCGGCCAGCTCGACCTTGATCAGGCGCGGCTCGAACGAGACGGGCACCGTGGCGCCGTCCTCGACCGCGCGACTGAGGTCGTAGATGTCGATGTAGTCGCCGAAGACCTCGCGGGTGTCGCGGTCGTCGAAGCTGACCGGGGTGCCGGTGAAGGCGATGAGGGTCGCGTTCGGCAGCGCGTTGCGGAGGTGCCAGGCGTAGCCGTCGAGGTCGTCGTAGTGGCTGCGGTGCGCCTCGTCGACGATCACGATCACATTGCGCCGGTCGGAGAGCAGGGGGTGCGCGGCCTTCGCGTCGCGCTCCTCCTTGCTCAGTCCGAACTTCTGCAGCGTCGTGAAGTAGATGCCGCCGGTGAGCCGGCTGCCGATCTGCTCGCGCAACTCCGCTCGACTGGTCACCTGCTTCGGCTTCTCGGGCAGGAGGAGGCTGCGCTCGAATCCCGAGAAGAGCTGCCCGTCGAGCTCGGTGCGGTCAGTGATGACGACGACCGTCGGGTTCTTGAGATGCGGGTGCCGGGCGACGAGGTTCGTGTAAAGCTCCATCTCCATCGACTTGCCCGAGCCCTGCGTGTGCCAGACGACGCCCGCCTTGCCGTTGCTGTCGACCGCGGTGATCGTGCGGCCGACGGCCTTGGCCACCGCGAAGTACTGGTGCGGCTTCGCGATGCGCTTCTCGAGGCCCTCGCCGCCCTGGTCGAAGGCGGTGTAGTGGCGCAGGATCTGCAGGAACCGCGTCTGGTTGTAGAGGCCGTCGAGGGCGCGCTCGAGCGGAGTGATGACGTTGCCGTCCTCGCGCTCGTCGCGGCCGACCGGCTTGCCCTCCTCATCGACGTTCCACGGCGCGAAGTGATTGAGCGGCGTGAAAGGCGTGCCGTATTGCGCCTCGAGCCCGTCGGAGGCGACGGTGAAGACGCAGAACCGGAACGCGAGCGGGAACTCGCGCAGGTAGGTCCGCAGCTGCGCGTGGGCGGCGGCGACCTTCGTCGCGTCGCTGCCGGCACGCTTGAGCTCGAGGATGCTGACCGGCATGCCGTTGAGGTAGAGGACGAGATCGAAGCGGCGCTTGTGGTCGCCCTGCTGGATCGTGACCTGGTTGACCGCCAGCCAGTCGTTGTCGTCGGCCTCGGCGGCGAGGAGCCGCACCGTGACATTGCGCTCGGTGCCGTCGGCCTCGAGATAGGTCAGTCGGTAGCCCTCGACGAAGAACCGGTGGATGCGGTGGTTCTCGGTGATCGCGTCCTGCGAGGAGGGCGTGGAGATCTCGGCCGCCGCCTGTGCCAGGTAGGTCGGCGGAATCGTGGGGTTCAGCTTCTGCAGCGCCGAGAGCAGTCGCGGGCGGATGAGCAGCTCGGACCAGGAGTCGCGCTCGCCGCTTCCCGGAGCGATCTGCTCGCCGCGGAGCGGCCGCCACATCAGGTGCTCCTCGCCGAGCCGGTCGAGGGCGAGCTCCTCCCACTGCGCCTCCGAGAACCCGGCCATCAGAGCACGTCCTCGACGGCGCGCTCTGCGTCCTTGACGTGGAGCTTGCCGGACATGAGGGCGGGGAGGAGGGTGTCGCGGAGCCTCGAGAGTTCAGTGTTCTCCACCGAGAGTGAGTGACTCAGGGCTGTTGATGCTCCAATGAGGTCACGAAGGGAGTCGCTCATCTCGTTTGGGTCGTGGATCTCAAGAGCGAGGACATCATTCGGGAGCACACGCTGATGGCTGCCTGAAGTCCCTGAAACACGTTCTTCCAGTGCTCTCGTCACTTCTTTTTGAGAGAGGACTGCCCAAAGGGCTGACGTCGAGAAACCGATCGGCTCGAGGGCAAGGAATTCACCAGAGGCGAGGCATATGCCGTCGATCGAAGGGACCTCCCAGATGCGAGGAGTCCGGGGGTTCAATTTGGAAAGGAGCACGACGGGATTTAATAGAAGGACTTTCGAGCTCTTGATATTGAGAGGAGATTCAGTGGTCGGGACCTTACTGGCATCGAATGCCGGAAGACTGTAATGCTTGACTCGAGGCTCTTGGACGCCGTCCGGGTTGATGGATGAGCGGTTGTAGGCTGTTACCGCTCCAAGCCGAATTTTCGGCATGCCGGTTGGTACGGAGAGAATAGCTAACCGCAACGCCAAGTGGGAGCTCTGCTGGTTGGCGGCGATCTTGTCGTCGAGTGCGCCCAGCACCTCCGCGATCGCTCGTTGCTCGTATAGGGTCGGCAACTCCGTCATGAAGTCAAGGATTCTGTCCGGACTGGTGTGTCGCACCGTGCTACCGCTTGCGGTACCGAGGATGTGATCTCGATACGGAGTCGATCGCAGAAAATAATTCACGAATCGAATATCCAGTAGGTCCGGTCGGTGAATGCTCACTCGACCGATGCGCTGGTTGTGAAGATAGGTGCGACCTTCCGGCAGTAGCGCAGGAGATCCGAGCGTGTCGCCAGCTTTACTGAGGTCTGTCATTGAGATCACCAGGCTACCCGGAGGGAGGATGAATTTCTCCGGGAACTGTCCGGTGTAGGACTTCGGGGAAGCGTGCTTGAATCCTCCGCCTATTCGGAAGTTGGCGGGAGTCAGAACCTGATAGGCATCCTCGTTCGTGCCGAAACCGGAGCCGGGAAACGCATAGCCGTGCGTGACCGTCATGGCGTCTCTCAGTGCAATCCTCACAGCACACGCTCCAGCTGCTCGCGCACGACCGCCGCGAGGCGGTCGGACTCGTCCATCGCCGCGAGGAGCTCGCCGCGCAGGCGCGCGATCTTCTCCTCCAGCGGCTCCCCGTCGTCGGCCAGCTCGGCCGCTCCGACGTAGCGACCCGGAGTGAGCGCGTAGTCGTTCGCCGCGATCTCGGCGTTCTTCGCCGAGTAGCAGAAGCCCGCCCTGTCCTCGTAGGCGGCGCCGGCCGCCGATCGCGTTCCGCGCCAGGCGTGCACCGTCCCCGCGATCGTCGCGATGTCCTCGTCGCTCAGCGCCCGCTCCGCGCGGTCGACCATGTAGCCCATGTTCCGGGCGTCGATGAAGAGCACCTCGCCACGGCGGTCGGTGACGCCTCCGCGCCCCGGCGTCTTGTCCTTCGCCAGGAACCAGACGCAGACCGGGATGCCGGTGCTGCGGAACAGCTGAGTGGGCAGCGCGATCATGCACTGCACCAGGTCGGCCTCGACGAGCTGGGCGCGGATGGCACCCTCGCCGCCGGAGTTCGACGACATCGAGCCGTTCGCCATCACCACGCCGGCGCTGCCGCCGGGCGCGAGCTTCGAGACGATGTGCTGGATCCAGGCGTAGTTGGCGTTGTTGGCCGGCGGCACCCCGTAGGCCCAGCGCGGGTCCTCCTCGTTCCTCGCCCAGTCCTTCACGTTGAACGGCGGGTTCGCGAGCACGAAGTCGGCCTGCAGCTGCGGGTGCTGGTCGCGGCGGAAGGTGTCCTCCCAGCGCGGGCCGAGGTTGCCGTTGAGTCCGTGGATGGCGAGGTTCATCTTGGCGAGACGCCAGGTCCGCTCGTTGAGCTCCTGCCCGTAGACGGAGAGGTCGCTGCCCTCGCGGTCGTGCGCCTCGAGGAACTTCTCGGTCTGCACGAACATGCCGCCCGATCCGCAGCACGGGTCGTAGATCCGGCCCTCGTGCGGCTCGAGCACCTCGACGAGCACCCGGACGACGCTCGACGGCGTGTAGAACTCGCCACCGCGCTTCCCCTCGGCGCGGGCGAACTTCTCGAGGAAGTACTCGTAGACCTCGCCGAGCAGGTCGCGGGCGCGCGTCGAACCCTCGCCGGTGAAGCGCGCGGAGTTGAAGATGTCGACGAGCTCGCCGAGACGACGCTGGTCCACGCTGTCGCGGTTGAAGATCTGCGGCAGCGTCGCGGCGAGACCGCTGTTGTGCTCCATCAGGAGGCCCATCGCCGCGTCGACCAGCTCGCCGATCGACCGCGCGGGCTCCGCCGCCGTGGCCTCGGTCCCCTTCGCGTTCTCGGCGAGGTGGCCCCAGCGCGCGGGCGCCGGTACCCAGAACACCCCGCGGCCCACGTACTCGTCGACGTCGTCGATCAGCTCGCCGATCTGGTCGTCGTCGAGGCCGTCGGCGGTCAGCTCCGCACGGATCTGCGCGCGGCGCTCCTCGAAGGCGTCGGAGACGTACTTGAGGAAGACGAGCCCGAGGATCACGTCCTTGTACTGCGAGGCGTCCATCGAGCCGCGGAGCTTGTCGGCGGCCTTCCAGAGCGTGTCCTTCAGCTCCTTCATCGTCGACGGAGCGAGGGGGACGGCGGTCTTGGCGAGGCGGGGTGCCATCAGCTGCCTTTCTGTGCGGTGCCGTCGACGTCGTCGGCGGCGGTCTCGGTGCGGGTGGGAAGAAGAGGGTGGCGGATGCTGCCGTGGACGGCGCCATCGGAGATCAGGGTCTCGAGCTCGCCGAGGGCCTGGAGTCGACGCTCGGTCTCGACCCGCAGCTCGATGATGCGCGACAGCGCCGACATCAGGGGCGGGACTCGCTCGGGCACGACCCGTCGCACTGTCCAGTCGCGCCAGCGGCGGGAGCCCGGGGGCCGACCAGCGATGTCGGCGGCGAGCAGGTCGGGAACGAGGCCCGACGCCGGATCCACGATCGAGAGGATGCGGGCGGGGGAGGCGACGACGGAGCCGCCCTCGTGGTCGACGATCGCGGCGAGCGGCGAGGTGCAGAAGACGATGTCGCCGGGCTGGGTGCGCGCTGATCGTCCGTGCGCCCGCTCGAATTCGAGGATCCCGACGCGGCGCGAGCCCCGCTCGGTCTCGCCGAGGAGCTCGGGCAGACCGAGCACGCCGTGGCCGGTGGTTCCGATCTCGGCCTCGGTGAGGCGGGTGCCCGCGCGGTAGCGCAGAGCCTTCGAGGTGCACAGGGCGCCGATCGGCTGCGGAGCGAGTGACGCGACCTCGGCGTCGGCCGCCACCGGCTCGGCGGCCAGGTCCGCGACCCTCTCGCCGACGTCTCCGAGGAGCTGCTCGATCCGGACGGCTCGCGCAGCGGCGGCGTCGAACGGGACGCGGCCCACTCGCGGCCCGCGGCTGCGCTGCGTCAGAAGGGAGCCGGCCTGGGCGAGCACCGCGGAGGCGGCCTCCACCCGGCCGAACGCGAACGCGTGCGCCCTCAGATCGGCCGCCCGGCCCATCGTGGCGAAGACGTCGCCGACGACCAGCGACCGCACCGCCGTGTCGAGCGTCCGCTCACCGACGTCGGCGAGCAGGGTCCACCGCCGACCCTCCTCGACTCTGCCGTCGGCCGGGCCCACGACCCACAGGGCGAGGGACTGACGGGGATGAGCGGGGAGAAGGCCCTCGGGGAGTCGGACGATCGCTCGGATGCGGCCGTCGCGCAGCGCGTCTCGCCGAAGGTTCGCTGCGGCGGCCGGCAGGCGATCGCAGAGTGCCGCGGCCGGGCCGATGATCACCCCGCGCTGAGTGGAGGGCATGCCGAGCAGGAGCTCGTCGATCGCCTCCAGCACGGGGACGGCCGCGGTCGTCGTCGCCCCCTCGTGCGGGAACTGCGCGACGAGGGTCTCCACGGCGCTCCCGCTCGTCTCCTCGTCGAGGCTGAGGTCGCGCCAGCGGACACCGTGAGAGGCGAGCCGTCGGCGCGCGCGGCGTCCGGCGCTCGCGTCGGACGGAGCTCCGAGGACGGCGTCGATCTCGCCGCCGTCGCCCGCGCGGATGCCGACGGAGAGGATCAGCGCTGCGCAGACGCCGGTCGGGTCGACCACGGTCCCGGTGGCGTCGCCTCCTGCGAGGACGAGGGCGATGTCGGCGACGAGAGCTTCCGCCTCCGGGTCGAGTGCTGTGCGCTCGGGAGCGGCCGGTCGTGCCCGGTCGAAGGCCGCGCCGGGCGTCCAGGCCGCCTCGACAGCGGCATCGGCCTCGAGGGCGGCCGACACGAGGCGGGGTCCCAGCGCCTCGATCTCGGAGACGAGCCAGGCGTCGCCGGGGTCGATTCCGCGAGCCGTCGCGACGAGATCGTCGACGGCGGCCAGCTCCTCGCCGAGCTGCGCGCGCAGAGCGACGAGGGCGTCGAAGGCGTCGGGCTCGCGATCCGCGGCTCGACCGAAGGAGAGGACGTCCGCAGTCGCGTCCGGGTTGTTGCCCTTCGCGGTGGCAGCGAGCCACGCGGAGACGTCACCGGCGGAGAAGCGCTCCGAGCCGACCGCTCCTGTCACGGGCGCGGGGAACGGCGCGGCGCTGCCGCGAGCCCGCGAGCGCCAAGCCGAGACCGTCGGGCGCTGGACGCCGGCGAGCGCGGCGATGTCGGACAGGGACAGCAGGGTGTCGGTCATCGCTCCTCCTCGGCCGGTGCGGTTCGGTGTCTCGAAGCTACTGGGTTCTGAAACCTTGTGGCGGTACACGGCGATAAGGGCGCTTATCGCAGTCCTTTGCGCGGTCGGACAGCACCAGCCTCCAGTCTTCTCACCACCGCAGCAGCACCCGCCGCCGCACCGTCGCCGAGGAGGCCACATGCCCTACATCCGCCGCATCTCCGTCACCGCACCGGGGACCCGCAACGAGCACATCGTCGCGGTCCAGCACTCCGTCCGCGCCACCGGCCCCCTGCACTCCGAGCCCGTCGGCTCCATCGTCGGGCGCATCGACAGCGGGGCGGTCTTCCGCTCCCACAACGATCGCACCGGAGCCGAGGCCCAGGTGATCACCCGGCGCTCCGGCGCCGGCCGCCGGTACATCGCGACGACGTCCAACGGCGTCGAGTCCGACAACCTGCTCTCGCTGCCGAGGTACTGATCATGGCCGACGACCAGACCGGCCTCGAGCCGACCTACCCCGCTCCCCAGCCGG
The DNA here is from genome assembly GCF_002932195.1 of Rathayibacter sp. AY1C4. Classification (NCBI taxonomy): domain Bacteria; kingdom Bacillati; phylum Actinomycetota; class Actinomycetes; order Micrococcales; family Microbacteriaceae; genus Rathayibacter; species Rathayibacter sp. AY1C4. The sequence continues at coordinate 8,856 of NZ_PSWE01000037.1, forward strand.
ATCAGCTCGCTCCCGAGCGGGGACGGCGCGCTCTCCCGACCGACGACACGGATCACCCGGCGGAGAGCACAGCCCCCGCTCCGGAGGGCCTCGCCCCGAGGCCTGACGTCCCCGCCGCGGAGCACGGCACCACCTCCGCGCTCGCCGGTCCGCAGCGACGGGGGGTGGCACCCGCCCTTCCCCGGGTCCTGCCGGTGGTGACGGCGGCCGGCGGCCTCCTGATCGGGATCGTCCTCGGGCTCTGGGTCCTGCCGGCGATCGGCTCCGCCGTCGGCTCGGTCGGGCCGACCGCCATCGAGACAGCTCTCGAGACGTGCGATGTCTCGCCCGGCGGGTACTTCGCACTCGGTGACGACGGCACGAGCCTCTCGATGCAGACGGAGGGCGCGGAGAGCCCCGGAGCTGATCTCGCGGACGTCGCCTGCGTTCTCACCGAGGTCGACGTGCCCGACAGCGTCCTGACGCGCATCGACAGCACCCGTGCCCTCGACGGCAGGCAGGAGGCGTCCTGGGACGACCTCGACGCCTCCTGGGGCTACCACCCCGACGACGGACTCGATCTCGTCCTCGAGCGCCACCGCGACTGACCCGCACGACCCTGAACGGAGACCCTCATGTCCACCACTTCTCAGAAGTCCTTCCTCACCGCCTGGCTGCTCGCCCTGCTTCTCGGCGGCCTCGGCGCCGACCGCTTCTACCTCGGCAAGCCCGGCACCGCGATCCTCAAGCTGATCACCTTCGGCGGACTCGGGATCTGGGTGCTCGTCGACCTGATCCTCCTGCTGACCGGGGCCACCCGGGACGGGCGGGGCAGGCCGCTCGAGGGCTACTCCCGCGCGAAGGTCCCGGCGATCGCCGTGACCGCGGGCCTCCTCGCGCTGTCGGTCGTCGTCGGCGCGGTGTCCGGCTCGCGGGATCCTGCACCGGAGCGCCCGGTCGCGGCCGCCTCCGCCGCGGCCGCCTCCTCCGCCGAGCCGGAGCCGGCCGAGTCGGCGCCCGCGGCATCCGAGGCCGAGGCCTCTCCGGAGCCCGCGCCGGCCCGGACGGCGCAGCCCGAGCCCGAGCCCGTGGTCGACGAGACCGCGGAGACCGCCGCGTGGGCGACCGACGAGTTCGGCACCTTCGCCTCCGTCACCGAATCGGGAACGGGGGACAGCGTCGTGACGCTGCCCGCCGGCGCGACCGCAGGAGTGGTCACTGCCGAGTACTCGGGCGAGGGCAACTTCGCGGTGCAGATCATCGACGCGCAGAACGCCTCGACCGGGGAGCTGCTGGTCAACACCATCGGCTCCTACTCGGGAGTGACCGTCTACGGCTTCAACTCCTTCGGCACCGGCGCCTCCGCCCAGATCACCGCGAGCGGCCCGTGGACGTTGCGCTTCGACCCCGTCTCGGCGAGTCCGGCACTCGCTCCGAGCGGCACAGGGGACGCCGTGTTCCTCTACTCCGGCGACGCCTCCCGACTCACCGCCTCGCACCAGGGCACGGCGAACTTCGTGGTGCAGGAGGAGACCGGCGGTTTCGGCTTCGGGCTGCTCGTGAACGAGATCGGGGCCTACTCGGGCACCGTCCCGCTCAGCGCAGGCCCCTCCGTGGTCTCCGTGACCGCGGACGGCTCGTGGACGCTGGCCCTCGGATGACCCGCGAGGAGGAGGGAGCCGTACCCTCCGACGCCGACGGTGTCTCCGGTTCGTGGCAGTCTGACGGACACCTGTCGAACACTCCCGGGGGAGCCCTCATGCCGAACAACCCGACCGTCGACGAGCCCGCCGAGGATGACGAGGCGGCTCGGGCCGACCTCGCGGAGGAGACGGGCAAGCTGCGCGAGTTCTTGTCGAGCCTGACGGCGGACGACCTGAAGTCCGGCAACTGGTTCGAGAAACTGCTCGCCCAGTCACTGAAGACCTACACCGAGAAGGTCGATGCGGAGTACTTCCAGCGGAAGTACGAGGGCGTCCCGGCCGACGGGATCGTCGACCGGCGCATCAAGACGGCGGCGAACTATGCGGCGCTCGAGGGTGGCCTGTCCGCCGGCGCCTACACCGCGGCGATCATCACGACCCTCGGCAGTCTCGGAGGAGCGAGCCCGCTCACACTCCCGGCTGCAGGCGTCACCGTCATGGTCGACATCGCCTTTCTCACCCAGCTGCAGGTCCGCCTGGCCTGGGACGTCTCCGTCCTCTACGGGATCCGACTGGATCCCTCGGACCCCGAGGATCTGTGGAAGCTCATCCGGGTCGCCTTCACCATCAAGGGCGGAGAGGTCGTCAGAGAGGGAGTGCTGAAGGCGGCACCAGCGTTGATCCGACCCTTCGTGAAGCGGTTCTACTCCGGCCCCGCCCTCGCGGCGGCCAAAGGTCTTCCGGTTGTCGGGAAATATCTCCTGCAGCGCAACGTCGTCAAGATCGCCATTCCGGCAGCCGGAGTACCGCTCGCGATCGGCATCAATCGCTGGACGACGGTCCTCGTGGGTCGCCACGCCCAGACCGTGTTCCGCAACGAGGCGAGCGTGATCGAGGTCGCGACGGGGTTGAGCCGGCGGACGCGTCACCCGCAGCTCATGCTCTGGACGGCCTGGCTCGTCATCAACGCGGACAAGCGGATCTCGGACGAGGAGATCCTCCTGATGCGGCACCTGATCGCCCTGGTGCGGGAGTCCCACGAGGTGATCGACGAGCGGCTCGCCCGCGTCGTCGACATCGACCCGGAGGACGTCTGGGAGCGGATGGCCTCGGAGGAGGACGACCTCTCGGACGTGCTCGACGCGGCTCATCGAGTGGCGGCCGTGGACGGCGACGTGAACGCGGCGGAGAAGGCCGTCCTCGCCGAGATCACCAGCCGCGCACACCGCGCCTGACGGCTCCGCGTCACTCGCCCCCACCTCCACGGCCTCCCTCCCTCTTCTCGAACGGCATCACCATGACCACTGCGACCGGCGACTTCCACGCCCGCGCCTCCGTGCAGTCGGGGCTGGATCACCTGGCACACCGGCTGAACGACATCCTCACCCGCAAGCTGGCTCACGTCCTCGGAACTCTCGAGTGGCCCACTGTCCTGCGCGAGCTCGACCGGGCGAAGGGATATCCGGAGCGCACCTACGACTCCGCGGATCTGCAGGCTCAGCTCCGCATGCTGACCGAGCGCCTCGGCGGGCTCAAGTACCCGTTCGACGATCCGTCCACCCGGGTCGTCTCGACGCTGGGGAGCGAGCTGAGGATCGTCCGCAACCGCTGGGCGCACAACGACGACTTCACCGGCCTCGATGCCTGGCGGACGCAGGACTTCGTCGTCCGCCTCCTCGAGCAGTTCGACGACGGCGAGGGTCTGCCGGCCGCCCGCGAGCTGCGCGAGACCGCCATGCTCGCCGTCGTCCAGGAGTACGGCATCGTGCCGACGGCCGCCCCGCCCGGGGTGGCAGAGGAGGAGAAGCCGGCCGGGGTGGAGCCGGCCGAGAAGGAGGAGGACGTCGTCCCCGATCAGGCCGTCCTCGTGCGTGAGGACGCAGCCTCCACTCCGACCATCGGTGCGTCGCGCACCGAGTTCGAGCCGTGGACCGTGGTGTCCGTCGGCGACGTCGCCGTCCTCGACGATCTGCCGAAGAAGGCGGCCAAGGAGAAGGTGCGCGCAGTCGTCGCCGAGATCACCGCGTTCGAGGGGCCGATCGAGCTCGAGCGGCTTGCGACGCTCGTCGGCCGTTCGTTCGGTCTGCAGCGGGTCCACTCGACGCGGATCGAGAAGATCCGGCGGCAGATCAAGGCGTCGGAGGTGGTGATCGACCGCGAGCGCTTCGTGTGGCCGCCGGAACTGGATCCGGAGACGTGGTCGGAGTTCCGGCCGAACACGAGCGGCGCGGATCGTCCGCTCTTCCAGATCAGTCCTCGCGAGATCGCCAATGCGGCCGAGTTCCTCCTCCGGACGGACCCGCAGCTGGACCGCGCGACCCTCGAGAGCCGGCTCCTGCAGACCTTCGGCCGCCGCCGGCGGACGGCCGCCTTCACCGCCCACCTCGCGAAGGGCATCGCCCGGCTGCCGAAGGACTAGCCGGCGGCGGATCGGCCAGCCCTCGGCGCCGACTCAGCCATCGATCTCCACCTCCGCAGGCCGCACCGCGTGCACCGCATCCACGAGGAACCGCGCCGGCCGCGCACGCGGCAGCACCGCGCTGACCTCCTGGAGCGCCTGGTCGGCGGGGATACCGAGGTGCCGGACGCTGTACGCGGCGCCGACGGAGGGCGTTCGGCTCCGCCCCTCGAAGCAGTGCACGAGCACGGTCAGGCCCTCGGCGCGGTAGGCGGCGATGGAGTCGGCCGCATCCGCGAGCACGCCGGCCGGATCGGCGTTGCTGCCGTCCTGGTCGACCAGCCAGACCGCGGTCCGCTCGCCGATGAAGGCCGGCACCTGCTCGCGGCCCACCCGGCACAGCGAGACGACGGCGTCGACGCGCGGGCCGGTGCCGTCCTCGGCGAGGGTGTCCAGGGCGGTCAGGTTCCCGAGGAGCACGCCGTCGTCGTGCGGGTGGACGACGAGCGTGGCGGGCAGGCCGCTCACCGGCCAGCGCGCAGCGGCCGGCCAGCCGTTCTCGCCGGCGACGCCTCGGCGGGTGGCGAGCACGGCGCTGCGCACCAGGTCGTCAACGGTCTGCCCGGGCCAGCCGTGCAGGTGCCGGAGCCACGCGGCGGGAACAGCGGAGCGCCCCCAGCGGGCGCCGGCGAGCGACCCGGTGATCGCCGCGACCGTGTCCGTGTCGTTGCCGCTGCGGACGGCCAGCTCGATCGCCTCCTGGAGGGTCGTGCTGTGCGTGAGGGCGCACCAGGCGGCCTGGATCGCCGCGACGACCCAGCCGTTGCTCCCGGGGATGTCCTTCGGGTGCGCGGTCCGCTCGGCGACGTCGAAGCGCTCCGACCACAGCGTCCGCAGCTCCTCGGGCAGCGCGGTGATGCCACTGCGGACGTCGAAGGCGCCCTCGAGGATCGCGTGGCGGATCGCGAGCGACCACAGCACGCACGCGTCTCCGGCGTCGTCCTCGAAGTGCGTCAGGTCGCTCAGCCGACGGGCGGCGGCCGCGAGGGTCGCGTCGTCCGCGTGCAGCAGGCCGAGCGCGACCGGGCCGGTGCGCATGAGCGAGCCGTTCCCGGCCGAGCGTCCGGTGGACCGGTGCACCTGCTCCGCCGTAGCGCGCAGCTCGGACTCGCTCGCCCCGGGGGCCGTGGACAGCACGCGGCGGATCTGGATGCCGACGTCCTTCGCGGTCCCGGCCCAGGTCCGCCACTGCCTGCCGATGCGGTGCAGCGTCTCGGGATCGTCGAGGGAGGCGCCGGCCGCGAGCTCCTCGAGGATCGGGATCGCCATGCTCGTGTCGTCGGTCCACTCGCCCAGATCCCAGCCGCCGCCCGCGTGCAGCCGGACAGGGACGCCGTCGGCGAGCGGCGGGTGGAACTCGTACGGTGCCCCCAGCGCGTCGGCGGCCGCGGAGGCGACGATCGCGCCGACCGCCCGGTCCGTCTGCATCGACGTCAGCTTCGTCCTGTGTGTGGTCATGAGAGCCCCCGTTCCGGTTAGCGCGGATTTGCGCTAACTCTTTGGGTCCGAAGTTAGCGCACTTCTGCTTCAATTACTAGATGGCAACCGCAGAGCTGACCGATCATCCGCGACCCTCCGTCGCCGTGGACGCCGCGGTACTCACAGTGCCTCCCGGCGGCCCGCTCTCGATCGTCCTCATCGAGGACGGGTACGGCCGTCGCCTCCCTGGCACCTTCGTCCATGAGCGGGAGCGCCTCGACGACGCCGTTCGACGCGGACTGCGGACGAAGACGGGCATCGAGGGCGTCGGACTGCGCCAGCTGCACGTCTTCGACGCTCCGGAGCGGGACGACCGCGGCTGGGTGATGTCGGTGGCGTACCTCGCGGTCGCGCCCTGGGAGGCGACACAGGGGTCGGGCCTCGCCGTGCCCGTCGCCGAGAAGGGGCCCCTCGCGTTCGACCACGACGAGATCGTCGCGCGCGCGCTGCTCACCATCAGGGAGGAGTACCGGAACCGCCCGGACCCGTACCGCCTCGTCGCCGAGCCGTTCACCATGCGACAGCTGCACGACCTGCACGAGCAGGTCGCCGGCGAGCCGCTGATGCGGGACAGCTTCCGCCGGGCGATGCTGCCGTTCCTCCACGAGACGGGCGAGCTGGCATCGGGGGCTGTGGGGAAGCCGGCGAAGCGGTTCGTGCGGGCTCGGTAGTCGTCCGAGCGGGCGTCGACGAGCTGCAGCATGTCGGTGGGCGCCGAAATGATGCGGGCATGCGGACGATCCCGAAGCCCTCCGAGCTCCTGTCGACGCGGCGGCCGTTGATAGCCGAGGAGGCGCGCTTCGCCGAGATAGTGCGTGGGTGGGCAACGGCCAGCAGGCTGCCCTCCGGGCCGGTGACGACCATCGCGACCGACAGCGCCTTCAGCAGACGGGCGGGGCGGGAGCTTCGCCTGGGTCTCGGAGGGCGGCTCGTTCGGGGCGGAGCACGCCGTGAGCGGATCGAGCTTCCATGCCGAGCTGATCGCCATCGACGAGGCGATCCGCGCGCAGCCGCAATTCAGCCGACTCCGGCTCCTGGTCGACTGCAGGCAGGCTCTCGAGGCCGTCACTCTCGTCCTGGCGCAGCCGCCCGCGCGCCGGGAGCGGACGGATGCGGTCGAACGCAGGCTCGTCTCCATCGCCAACGCGGGTGCGAAACGCGAGGTCGAACTGGAGTGGGTGCGCGGCCACAGCGGTCACCCGCTGAACGACGCCGCCGACCGGATCGCCGTCCTTCTCCGGCGCAGCGAAACCTGGGGGACCGAGAGCGACGTCGCCACAGATCTCGCCGCATCGATCGCGCGAGAGGCCGCCGCGCAATTCTCGCCGCAGGTAAGCGCGGCACGGCCCGTCAACGACCGACGAGAGCGATGAACCGACTGAGCGTCGCCACTCCCGCCGGCGTCGACGGCAGTCCCTCCAGGAGCTCGGGCGAGTAGAGCAGGAAAGAGGCCCACTGAGCGCGCGAGATCGCGACGTTGAGCCGATTCTTCTGGATCAGGAACTCCATGCCACGCGGCACGTCGGTCGCCGAGGAGGCTGCAAGGGTGACGATCGAGACCACCGCCTCCTGGCCCTGGAACCTGTCCACGGTACCGACCCGCACCTCGGGCAGTCCCGCCGCATCGAGTGCCGCCCGCACGGCGTCGACTTGTGCGTTGTAGGGCGTGACGACGATGAAGTCGGTCTGACCGAGGACGGAGTCGCTGCGGACCGCCGCCTCGTCGTGCCAGGAAGCGCCGAGATGCTGCAGCACGAGCTGCACGACGAGTTCGGCCTCCTCGGAGGAAGACGTCGAATTGCCGGTGTGAGTTACGGGCCGTGCGTGCAGCCCCGGTTCTATCCCGGTCAGTGACCGTTCCGCCGTGGAGGGATGGGAGCGCAGCTTCCCGTCGTAGGAGAGAGCGGACACGGGAGCCGCGACAGCAGGATGCATCCGCCGGCTCTCGGAGAGGAAGTAGCCGAGCTCGGGCGGAAGGACATCGTGCCGAGCGCTGATCCAGCCGAGCGCCGACTGATCGACCGGCTCCGGGTGGATGCCCTGGCTCACCTGCGGCAGCTGCTGAGGGTCGCCGAGCAGCAGCAGATTGCGGGCACCGACCGCGGCGGCGACCGTGAAGGCCAGGGAGAACTGTCCCGCCTCGTCGACGACGAGGAGATCAAGACTGCGGCGTGGGATTCTCCGGGTGTTGGCGAAGTCCCAGGCGGTCCCGCCGATGACATGACCGCCAGGGTTCTCTGACGCGAATGGGAGGAAGCCGCTCTTGTCCAGGCTCCGATAGACCTCGCTGTCACCTCCTGAGGCCTTCTTGCCCACTTGACGCCCGGGTACTCCAGCACTGACGACGGCGGTGAGGAGGTTGTCCACCACCTTGTGTGATTGAGCGACGACACCGACCTTCCAGCCGTGCTCGAGAACCAGAGCCGCGATCACCCGCGACCCGAGGTAGGTCTTCCCGGTTCCGGGAGGGCCTTGAACAGCCAGGTAGGAGTCGTCGAGATCGAGGACAGTCGCTGTTACGGCAGCGATCATGTCGCCACGCTCGAGGGCGAGGACAGAGGAACGAGTGCGAGGAGGAACGCGCCGGAGGAGGTCCGTGACGGGGTCCCGTGGCCACCTCGGGTGAAGATCCGCGAGGCTCTGCGCCCATTCCGCGATCGCCGGCTGCTGGTCGAGCGCGGGCGGAGGTTTTGCCGGAGTTAGAGCGAGAGGGAGATCGTCGAACTTGTCGACGAACCGAGGATGCGTTTCCTCGATCTCGACGAACGCGCCGTCGTACGCGGTCACGACTTCGACGGGATGAGCGTGACGTTGGTCTTCACGATCCTTCGGCCCCGAGATTGCCGCGCCGAAGTCGTAGACAGCAAAGGGCTTCACGGTGTCGTGCACGTCGAGGGTGCCCCCGGCCGCAAGCTCTCCATGCAGTTGGAGAAGACGGCGATCTATCCTCTGCCGGTCGCCCCGATGCCAATCACGGATGATGTCCACCCGCTCGGCGCGAAGCACGCCTTTCTGGTCGTCCCATTCGTCGATCGGGTGGCCGAGGCGCCAGAAGTGCTCCCACCAGAAACTCTTCGCCTCTCGGGCGTGGAAGTCGAGTGTCGCCGCAGCGAACGCGATCGCCGTCTGATCGTCGGTGCGATGGGGATCCAATGGGTCCCCTGCCAGAGCGAGCAGTTCTGCGTGCAGGCCCACGTCTGTCTCCTCTCCCTTCGGATCCTCCTCCACGGCGCTCGCACGCGGACCCACACCCGCTTCCTTCGCCAGATCGAGCAGCCACCGGTGCAGTCGCAGCGTCGATACGCAGTCGTATCGGTTGTAGTCGGCGATCGCTCCCTGCTTGGCCTCGCCCTGGGCGATGCGAGTGGCGGTCGCTCCGGGATCGTCGGGATCGGCGCTCTGAATGAGATCCCGTGCAGCCGCATATTCGGCGATGGATGCGGCCGCGTCCGTGACGTCTCCGTCCCGCAGCTCATCGCCCATGTAGAGGGGTTCGAGCTTCTTGATGGAGTAGGACGGCGAGCCGATTCGGATGCCGCGGCGGACGATCGGGTACAGGTCGACGAGGATACCGTCGCGCAGCATCTGGTCGACCTGCTCGACCCCGACCCCGTGACGAGCGGCCAGTGACGCCAGGTGCGTCCGCTCGTAGGACGCGTAGTGGTAGATGTGCATAGCGGGATCACGCCGCTGCCGCTCGGCGACGTCAGCGAGAAAGGCGCGAAGTGCTCCACGCTCCTCGGCGAAGGAGTGCGCCCAGTGCGCAGTGAAGGTCTCGTCTCGGTCGACGTAGCCGAACAGGTAGTCCAGTCCCCATCGGGCCCCTCCGCCCTCGGAGTACAGGGGGTCGCCCTCGAAGTCGAAGTAGATGTCACCGGGGGAGGGCTCGGGCAGGGCGCCGAAGGCGTCGGGGGTGTGCACCTCCACAGGAGGGACGCCACCAGCAGCCGTGGTCTGGAGCAATGCCTGGCTGCGCAGCTTCGCCAGAGTGTCTGTTCCGATCCCGTTCACATCATGGGTCGAGGACGCCAGCTCCTCGATCGTGGTGATGCCGGCACTCCGCAACCGCTCCCGCTGGAGGACCCGGAGCCCCGCGACCAGAAGGACATCGCGGCTCGCCTCTATCTCGTTCGTGCAGTGGGCGCACTGCCCGCAGATCGTGTAGCGCGGGTCGCTCCACTGGACCGGCGTCGACTCGACCAAGTGCTCGCTCACGATCGTCTCGAGCCGCGCTCGACGCCTCCGGTAGACGGGCAGGACGTCCGCGAGCTGGTGAGTGCTCGTCGTTCCGTCGCCCAGCAGAAGGTCGACCGCGTCGTCGACCGGGACTCCGAGCCGCTCGAGCTGGTCCGCGTAAGCGGCCAGCTGGAGGAGCGCCGTCACTTTCGCGGAGCGGGCCAGCTTCGTGTCCTGAACCCGGTAACGGCCGTCGGGGCGCCGGATGATGAAGTCGGCGAAGCCGATGAAGGCCTCATCGGCGAACGTTCCTTGAAAGACCACGTCCGCCTGGTTCGCGAAGGCTCCGCGTGTCACCTCGACCGCTGCGCGGACAGCTGCCGGATCCCGCACATCGGGCTTCGGCACCTCCACGACTCCGCCCCCGAAATCGACTCGGTACTTCCTCAAGGTCCGGTCCTCGTGCTGGTCCCCGAGCGCGGAGGTCCGCTCGTTCATCTCATCCCGCTCAACAGGCAAAGGTTCGAGGTGCCCGATCTTCTCGTCGAGCCGGCGGAGGAACGCGAACTCGCAGGTCGAGGCGCTGCTGAGGTCGCTGGGGCTGAGCACGGCCACGCCGTCGCGAAGGAACACGAATCGTCACTTTCCTCGACATCATCGCCGGCAGGAGGACCGAATTGCTGACGCAACCAGAATAAGCTTTCCAGAGTGTCGTCGGGCGCCACCGAGCTGCGACTCCCGGTCCAGTGATTCGGCGGTCGGCAGGGTTCGATCCTAAGCGCTGACGTACCAAGCCTGAACGTGTCGATCTGCCCGAAGAGTCACGTAGGTGTTGCGCCCGAAGGGACTGGGCTGAATGTAGTGGAGGAAGAGATGCGAACTTCAAAAATGCGGGTCGGCGAAAAATTGAGCATGAGATTCATTCCGAGTGCCACTGTGAAGCCGTTGACATTCGTCGCCGAGACCGACAGTTTGGAGCGTGCAACGACGCTCATGAATCTGAACGACTTCTCCCAGTTGCCTGTCGTTCGCGGGAAAGGCCGCCCGGTCGGGGTGATCAGTTGGCATACAATCGGGCAGACCCTTTTCTCCAACCCGGACGCTTCCTTGAAAGACTGTATGGAGGAAGCTCGGGAAGTGTTGCTCGACAGCGATCTGCTCGACGCGATCCCAATGGTCAATGCCAATGGTTATGTCTTGGTGACGGACTCGAGAGGATTTCTCTCCGGCATCGTGACAAGCGCGGATCTCGGGCAGGCGCTTTCGGATATAGCAAACCCATTCCTCCTCGTAGAGCGATGCGAGATGTCGTTACGAGAAATCGTCGACGAGTTGCTCGACTCGAGGCTTCTCTCTGAGAAGGAGTTGCTTGAGTCCCTTCCGTCATCCGCGTCGAAGGAGTTCAAAGGATCATCGGATCTAACTTTCGGCGAACTTAGTAGAATTGTGACCAGTCCAGTTGCTTGGAAGCATTTCAACGCTCGTGTCGACCGCATAGAGGTTAGTAAATCTCTTGATCGAATAGCGAGGCTCAGGAATATATTGATGCATTTCAGAGAGCGGGACGACGAATTCGGCAGGGCGCAAGTCGAGTTGCCCAGGATGGCGCAGGTACTCTCTTCTCTGTCTTCCTCTATCGCGCGGTGAAGGCAAGGCGCCGAGGAGACTCGGTCGATGGCCCCTCGAGCGGCGCCTTGTCCCGCAGGTTCACGGTGGCGAACCGGACCTCGACCGGTATGGCACGATCAACCCATGCCCGGCTCACTGCACGCCTATGTCGTCGAAGGAACCCGTCTCCGAGTGGATGTGGTCTCGGATCAGGGGGCGACTCTCTCCCTTGCGGGGGAATTCACCGATCTCGAGCCGGTGACGGAGAGCGGTGGCGTTCTCGAGAGCAATCCTGCACTGCGCAGCAACATGTGGGCGTACGCCAAGACCTGGTACCGCGCCCGGATGACGTCCAATGCCGAGGCTCTCGCGCATTCGGATCCGGCCGAGCAGAAGGCAGCTCTCCAGCAGGTGGAGCAGGAGCGGCGGACCGCACAGAAAGTGGCCGAGACGTACGCGAAGACGGCGCAGTGGATCGCGGACGTCGCAGACGACGTCTCGCTGCTGGACGTCCAGCACGGATGGTGCTCGTCGTGCTTCTTCAACACCGAGCACCGGAAGTCGAACCGTCCCGCGGGGCAGCTTCCCGTCTACGTCTGCCAGGGCTGCGGATCCGCGACGCTCCCGTGCGTGGCTGTGGGCTGCGGCAACATGGCGGTGCGCGAGCGCGGCGCTCTGCGCGTCCCCCAGTTCTGCGCCGAGCACAAGCACGAGATCCCGGGCTTCGAGAAGGCCCAGGGGACCTTCGGCGAGCTGCACGACTACGAGGCCTTCCTCGAATACGAGAAGCCCGACCTCGACGCGACCTCCAAGATCATCGTGGGCGGCATCGCTGTCCTCGCGATGGCGGCGCCGGTCGCTCTCCTCGCCGCTCCCGCCATCGGCGGCGCGATCGGCTCGCTCGGCGTCTTCGGCGGATTCACCGGCGCAGCGGCGAGCTCACACGGACTCGCGCTGCTCGGCGGCGGCACCCTCGCAGCGGGCGGGCTCGGCATGGCCGGCGGCACGGCGGTCGTGACGGCCGTCGGAGCGGCGGTGGGAGGTGTCCTCGGGGCATCGGTCGCGAACGCCTACCTGAGCGAGGACAAGTCGTTCCAGATCGAGCTGCTCCGTCCGGGAACGGGCGGCGTCCCCGTGGTCGTCGCTAACGGGTTCCTCACCGACGGTGAGGGAGACCGATGGGGCAAGTGGAAGTCGATCGTCGACTCCCGCTACCCGGACTCGCCCGTCTACCGCGTCCGATGGGGGTCGAAGGAGTTGCGGGATCTGACGGATCTCGCCCTGGGCGCAGCAGGCAAGGGCGTCGCCATGGGGCTGCTCAGAGGAGCGGCGGCGCTCGGGCACAAGGCGGGGGCGAAGCTTCTCGGAGGCGTCGCCGGGCCGGCGATGATCGCCTCGGACCTCGCGAGGAACCCCTGGCACGTCGCGAAGAACCGCGCCGACAAGACCGGCGTGATCATCGGTGATCTCCTTGCACGCACGAACGCGAAGTCGTACGTGCTCATCGGTCACAGTCTGGGAGCGAGGGCGATGGTCGTCGCCGCGCAGTCCATGGGCACGAAGCCCGGAGGGCCGCGGATCCAGGCCGCACATCTCCTCGGCACCGCGATCGGTGCGAAGAGCAACTGGGACTCGTTGACCGCCTCGGTCGACGAAGCGGTCTACGGCTACCACTCCCGCAACGACGCGATCCTCAAGTTCGTCTACCGGACGGCTCAGGCCGGTGAGACGGCAGCTGGTCTGGTGGGCTTCATCCCAGCGTCCAGCAAGTTGCAGAACATCGACGTCTCGGATCGTGTCCAGACGCACTTCGAGTATCAGGACAACGTCGAGCTCCACGACGCCGTCTGAGCGGTGCCGGGCGGGAGGCCGGTGACCTCTCGCCCGCGATCAGTCGATCCGCTGGTCCTTCGTCCATCCGCGCAGGACTCGCCGACGACCGCCGGCTCGGCCGTTCGGCCCTCGAGGGACGAGCGCTGTCCGAGCTAGCGGCCTTCCCCACCCAGCCGCTCACTCATCCCCGCGACCTCCTGCCACGCCCCGGTCGCCCGTTCCTCCGCCGTCGCCTCCCGGAGCAGCCTGGTCAACCGCTCCCGCAGCCGCAGCTCTGCGGCCGTCATCGCGCTCTCGTGCCCCCGCGCGAGGAGGTACGAGTGAGCGTCCGTCGCGAAGGCGGCCAGGGCGTCGAGGAAGATCTCGAGGACGCGGGCGGCCTCGCCGATGCGGGACGGATCGCGGGGCACCGGCAGCATCGGCACGAGCCGCAGCCTCCCCTGCCAGAGGCGCTCGTCGAGCGGATCGGCGAAGAGGGTGAGCGCGGTCGCGAGCGTTCCCGAGGCGGAGGAGGGGAACGCGCGGCGGACGTCGTGGACGATCTCGTGGAAGTGGTCGTCGGTGAGGCCGAAGCCGACGAAGAGCAGGTGCCGGGTCGCGAGGGTGGCCTTCACGATCGAGGAGAGGGCGCGGCGGGAGGAGTCGAAGCCGAGGTAGTCGTCGCGGGTGAGGACGATCGAGGACGGGTCGTCGACGGTGCCGTGGAGCTTGAGCAGCCAGCGCTCGTGGTCGCCCTCGTGGTCGCCGGGGATGACGGCGCGGGGGACGCCCGCGTCCTCGGACGCCGTCTCGAAGAGGCGGTCGTAGTTGAGCGTGATGGCCTGCTCGGAGTCGATCGCGGTGAGGAGCGCCGGAGCGAGACCGTACCGCTCGAGGGATCCGATCTCACGGGCGACGGCCTCGGCGAACCGTCCGGGCTGCTCCTCGTCGAAGAGCGTCGCGAGGTAGGACGCCTGGTCGAGCACGTTCTTCCCGCTGAGGACCGCGGACGTCTCGGAGTCGAGCCCGATCTCGCGGCCGAGCTCCTCGAGCAGTCCGTCCCAGGAGGGGCCGCCGGCGCTGACGCTGGTCCCGGCGCCGAGGAAGGGCACGAGCCGGCGGCGACGGGCGCGCTCGGCGAGGCTCTGCGCCTCCTCGAGGGCCGGAGCCTCCAGCTCGGGCCAGGACGTCGCGGGATCGAGTCGCCGCCTGGACTGGGCGAAGGCGTGGACGTCGGCGCGCAGGGTGACGATCGCGATGTCGACCCGGAACGCCTCGGCGGCCTCCCGCAGCACGCGGAGCTGCTGGGCGAGCACGGCGTCGCGGAGGGGCCCGGACCCGCCGCCCGCCGTCGCGAAGAGCGGCACGGCCAGGAGCGGCAGCGGCCGCCTCGTGCGCCGATCCCTCGTCACCGTCCGCGCGGCGACCTCGACGAAGGCCCGGAGGCGGCGGGCGATATCTGCGAGTCCTTCACTGTCCTCGGCGTCGCGCACGGCGCGATCGGGGACGGCGGTGAGGACGGGAGTGGGCTCGCCGTCGCGCGGCGCGAGCGGCAGTGCCGCCTGTCGGCCGTCCGAGAACTCCGGAGTCAGCGCGGCGCGTGCGCGATCCTCCAGCTGCGGGACCCCGCGCCAGAAGTCGGTGAACGAGAGGAAGCGGTCCGTCGGCAGGAGCCACGCGTCGCAGGCGAAGTGGAGGAGGCTCCCGCGGGTGACGAAGAGATGAGGTCGAGGCACGGCCTCTTCCTATCAGCATCGCTCAGTCGCCCGGGAGGGCTCGTTCTCCGCGTCGAGAAGGAGCCCTCCCGGGCGACTCGGTGCAGACGGCCGGGAGTCACGCGAGCATCCGATGCCGATGTGACGCCGACGTCAGCGCCCCAGCACTCCCGCGTACACCGCCAGGTACTCGTCGACCATCCGGTCCACGGCGAAGCGGCGGCGCGCTGTCTCCCGGACGGACGCGCGGTCAAGGAGTCCGACCCGCTCGACCGCGGCGACCGCCTCCGACAGGGAGCCCACCGCGTACCCGGTGACGCCCTCGTCGATGATCTCGGCCATGGATCCGCGGCGGTACGCGATCACCGGCGTCCCGCACGCCATCGCCTCGACGACGGAGAGGCCGAACGGCTCGTCGAAGCCGATCGGATGCAGGAGCGCGAGCGCCCCGCCGAGCACGAGGGCGCGCTCCTCCGGCCCGACCGAGCCGCGGTAGACGACGCGCGTCCCGTCGACGAGCGGCTCGACCTCCTCGCGCCAGTAGCGCTCGTCCTGCACGATGCCGCAGATGAGGAGGCGGCGCCCGGCCGCGGCGGCGATCCGGACCGCCTCCGCCGTGCCCTTGTCGGGGTGGATCCGGCCGAGGATCACGAGGTCCTCGCCTCCGGATCCGGCGGGGAAGCCGTCCACGTCGATCCCGTGGTGCACCGTCGCCGCGTAGTCGAGCTCGGGGGAGCGGCCGCTGTCCGAGATCGACACCAGGTGCTCGGTGCGCGGGTGCCGCAGCGCCTCGCGGTAGGCGGGCAGGATCTCGGGCCCGGAGAAGCCGTGCACCGTCGTCACCAGGAATACGGCCGCGGCGGCGTCGACGTCGACGCAGCGGCGGATCAGGAGGCCGGCGCCGCGAGTGGCGTCCTCGCGGCCGTGCCCGGCGGGGAGGACCTACTCGAGGAGGAAGGCGCGCCCGTTGATCAGCAGCGTGTCGCCGTCGGTCGCGGCGAGAACGCCGAACTCGTCGACGGAGCGGGTGGAGTCCCCGGCGGTGTCCGAGGTCGCGGCGACAGCGGGAGTGGCTGCGGCGGCGGTGAGGAGGAGCCCGCAGGCGAGTGCGGTGATCACGGTCGTGCGGTTCATCGGCGTCGTCCTTGGCGTCGTGGTGGGCCGCTTCTCGTGGAGGCGGCGGGAACTGGTTCCGAGCCTAGGGCGCTGAGCCCGTCAACGCCCTGGGTCGTTCCTTGGGTTCAGCTATGAAGTACCGTGCAGCCATGCCCTGGGGACGCCTCTACTTCGCCGTGCAGGCGCTCGGCGGAGCGGCCTGGTGGGTCGCCGTGGCGCTCGTCCCCGCGGTGCGGATCGCGACGCTCGGCAGCCTCGATCCCGTCCCTGTCGCGGCACTCGACCTCCCGCTGTTCGTCGGCGCCTCCGCTCTCGCCGCCGCCGGCATCCGCTGGGCGGCCGTCACCGCGACGGCCTGGACGCTCCTCGTCGCGGTCGCGCTGACCGTCTGGGCCACCCTGACGGGGGAGGCGGGCTGGGGCGTCGTCGCGATGCTCACCGCGGCGGGCGGCTCCGTCGTCGCGGCGTGCCTGCTCCTGCTCGGCAGGGTGCCCACGCGCTGGATCGCCTCCGGTCCCCTCTCCTTCCGGGTCGCGACCGCGGGCCGCCGACCCGGATCGCACCTCGCCGCGACCCTCGGGCAGATCGCGGTGTTCTGGGGAGGCGCGCTGGTCGTCGTCCCGCTGGTGATCGCCGCGCTGGAGGAGCGCTGGGGCGTGAGCCTCGGAGCGGCACCGCCCGCGGTCGTCGGCGTCGGCGTCCTGCTGCTGGTCGCGGCGAGCGCGCTCGGGATCTGGTCGGGGCTCACGATGTCGATCCTCGGCGACGGCACGCCGCTGCCCATCGCGATGACCAATCGGCTGGTGATCGCCGGCCCCTACCGCTGGGTCCGCAACCCGATGGCGGTCGCCGGCATCGTGCAGGGAGCGGCGGTCGGGCTGCTGCTCTCGTCGTGGCTGGTCGTGCTGTACGCGCTCCTCGGCGCCGTCGTCTGGAACCAGGCCGTGCGCCCGCTGGAGGAGGCGGATCTCGCCGCCCGCTTCGGCGCCGACTTCGAGCGCTACCGCTCGCGCGTCCGCTGCTGGGTGCCCCGCCGCCCGGAGCCGCTGCCGCGCCGGGGGTAGCCGCTGCCGCGACGCGGTCGTCGAGGCGTCCCGCTCCCGCCGGGACGCCGCCGCCAGGCCGGCGTCTCGCCGACGAGGGCGGTGTCTCGAGGTGACGGACGCGCCTCTCGCGACGGCTCCGCGCCTCGCCCGCCGACCCCGTCACTCCGCGGTGCGCCCGCGCCCCACCACCGCGGCGACCAGCCCCGCCGAGACCGCGGCCAGCGCGACCAGCACCCCGCCCACGCCGAGCGTCCCCGCCACGAGCGGAGTCGCGAGCGCCAGCGCGACACCGGGGAGCGCCAGGCGCGCGGGCATCGGCTGGTGCTCGCCGAGCGGCGCGTGCACGGCCCACAGGGTCAGGACGAAGGCCGCGACCGGGACCGCGACGGCCGCGCCGATCACGGTGTCGGACGCCTCAAGGTGGCCCGCGGTCGCAGCGACGGCCGCCTCCAGCCCGGACCCCAGCGCTGCGAGGGCCGCGAACGCCGCGAAGTGCGCGTAGCCCCAGCGGTAGGAGAGGGCGCGCCGCCGCTCCAGCAGCTCGCCGGAGGGATGCGAGAACGACAGCCACCACAGCGCGAACACGATCACCAGCCCGCAGGCCGCGACCAGCACGAGCGAGGTGCTGACGCCCGCCTCCGTCACCGCCCGCTGCACGCCCATCACCGCCGCGAGGACGCCCTCGCCGAGCAGGATGATCGTGAACAGCCCGTACCGCTCGGCGACGTGGTGCGGATGCCAGTTCGCGTCGCCCGCCCGCTGCGCCCAGAGGGGCACCGCCAGCTCGCAGGCGACCAGGAGCAGGAAGCTCACCACCCCGACCTCCTCGGGCAGGAGCAGCCGCAGCAGCCAGCCGACCTGCACGATCGAGAAGCCGACGGCGTTGCGCACGGCGGAGGTGCGGTGCTCCGGAGTGGACACGGCGACGCGGATCCACTGGCTCACCAGCGCGAACCGCATGATCGCGTAGCCGATGGTGATCGCCCGGTAGTCGCCCTCCTCGAAGCCGGCCGGGACGCCGGCCGCGAGCACGAGGACGCCGCCCATCTGGGCGAGGGTCAGCAGCCGGTAGGGCACGTCGTCGGTGTCGTAGCCGGAGGCGAACCAGGTGAAGTTCATCCACGCCCACCAGATCGCGAAGAACACCATGCCGAAGGGGAGGAGCCCCTCGGCGAGGTGCCCCTCCTCGGTCGCGTGGGCGAGCTGCTGGGCGATCTGCGCGATCGCGACGACGAAGGTCAGGTCGACGAGCAGCTCGAGCGGACTCGAGACGCGGTGCGCCTCGTCGATCGCGCGCGGCTGCATCCGCACGCGGAGGGGGTGCGCGGGGGAGGCGGGCATGCGCTCATCCTGCACCCGGAGGGCTTCTGCGCGAGTGCCGCGCCCGCCTCCCGCGGCCCTCGGCGCGCGCCCTCGCACCGACTGTCCAGAAGTCGTCGCACTCGAGCGCGAGTGCGACGACCATCGGACACTCGCGGGCGGCCGGACCTCGCCAGGTCGGGCGCAGCCGACACCGCGATCACGCAGAAGTCGCGGTACTCGCGCTCCCGTACGGCCACTTCCGAGTTCTCGCGCGCCCCGGGCGACACCCGGCGGCCCCGCGCCCGCGCCCCGCGCCGGCCCGCGCAGGGCCCCCGCCTACGATGGGTCGGGATGTCCCCCGAATCCGCGCTCGCCGCCCCGACCCGCGCGTCCCCGGGCGCCCGGCGGTCGCGGCGCGGGCCGCTCCTCGGGCTCGCCCTGGTCGCCGTCCTCGTGGCGACGCGCCTGCTCGCCCCGGACGCGGCGGGAGACGCCCTCTCGGACGCGGTGCGCGACTTCCTCACCCTCTCGATCAGCGTCGTCATCGAGTCGCTGCCGTTCGTGTTCCTCGGCATCGTCCTCTCGATCGCGGTGCAGCTGTGGGTGCCCGAGGCCGTGCTGCTGAGGATCCTGCCGAAGCGGGCGCTCCCGCGGCGCCTCGTGATCTCGCTGCTCGGTGTGCTCCTCCCGGTCTGCGAGTGCGGCAACGTGCCGCTCGCGCGCGGGCTGATCGTCAAGGGCCTCTCGGTGTCGGAGTCGATGACGTTCCTCCTCGCCGCGCCGATCGTGAATCCGATCACCATCGTCACGACCTACCAGGCCTTCGGCTGGGCCGACGGGATCCTCGTCTGGCGCATCGTCGGCGGCTTCGCGATCGCGAACCTCGTCGGCTGGATCTTCAGCCGCCACTCCGAGCCGATGAGCCTGCTCACCGACCGCTTCCGCGCGGCCTGCGAGGCGGGCGAGCGGCCCTCCCGCTCCCTCCGCGACCGCTCCCGGCGCAGCGTGCTGCTGTTCGCCGAGGAGACCGGGGCGATGATGCCGGCGCTGTTCGTCGGCGCCGCCATCGCGGGGCTGATCCAGGTCGGCGTCTCGCGCGACGTGCTGACCACTCTCGGCGGCGACCCGCTCTGGTCGGTGCTGGCGCTGATGGTGCTCGCCTTCGTCATCTCGATCTGCTCGAACGTCGACGCGTTCTTCGTGCTCTCGTTCGGCTCCACGTTCCTGCCGGGAGGCATCATCGCGTTCCTCGTCTTCGGCCCGATGATCGACGTCAAGATGCTCGCGCTGCTCCGCACCACGTTCTCGGCCGCGACGCTGGTGCGCGTCACCGTGCTGGTCGCCCTCGCCGCGGCCGTGCTGGGACTGGCGGTGAACTATGCGCTCTGAGCGCCTCCTCGCCCGCTGGAAGGGCGTCGTCCTCAGCCTGATCGGCGTCGTCTCGACTTTGTGGCTCGCGGCGACCGGCCGACTCGGCCTCTACATCCACCCCCGCTACTTCGAGTTCTCGGTGGTGCTCGCGGTGATCGCAGGAGTGCTGCTGATCGCGGCGTTCGCGGTCGTGCCGGGCGCCGAGGAGGACGCCCACGAGCACGAGGACGACGTCGAGCACCTCCACGCCCCCGTGCCCGCCCGCCCCTCGCGCCGGGTGGTCGCGGTCGCGGCCGGAGTCGCGGTGATCGCCTCCGCCGCCGTCGCCCTGCTCGTGCTCCCGCCGGCCGCCCTCACCGCCTCGACCGCGACGCAGCGCGAGGTCAACACCAGCGCCGTCGACGCCTCCGTGACCGCTGCGGCGCCCACCGGCGACACGGCCTCGTTCAGCGTGCGCGACTGGGCGACCCTGCTGCGTCAGGGCGCGAGCGAGCAGTTCCTCGCCGGCCGCACGGCGACGGTGAGCGGATTCGTGACCCCCGACGCCTCCGACCCCGAGAACGTCTTCTACATCGCCCGCTTCGTCGTCACCTGCTGCGCGGTGGACGCGCAGCCGGTGGGCGTGCCGGTCTACCAGGCCGGCTGGGCCGACACCTGGTCGGAGGGGCAGTGGCTGGAGGCGAGCGGCGGCTTCGGCGCGAACCCGAGCGTCACCAGCCCCGAGGCGGTCGTGCTGGAGCCGGAGGCGCTCACTCCGATCGACGAGCCGGCGATGCCGTATGTCTACTGAGCGCGGCGCGACTCCCGAGCGCGGCGCGTCTCCCGGCGGCGGCACGTCGGCGCAGAGCGGGCGACGGTCCGGAGGCGGCGCGCGGCGGGCTCCCGGCCTCTACTCCGCAGGGGCCTCCCGCTTCCCCCGCCTGTTCTGGGCGGTCGTCGCGGTGCTCGTCCTCGCGGTCGGAGGCCTGACCGCCGCCACCGTCGCGAAGGGGCCCCGGGTCGCCTCCCTCGAGGTCAGCACCGACGGCGTGGTCGAGCGCGACGGCTCCCGCGCCCGCCTGCACCTCGACCAGGCGCTCGAGCCCGACGCGCTCGACCGCGTCCGCGTCGCTCCGGACGCCCCGCACACCACCGAGCTCGACGGCGGCGTGCTCACCGTCACCTTCACCGACACCCTCCGCTACGCCACCCGCTACGAGATCGGGATCGACGACGCCCGCAGCACCGCGACCGGCTCGGCCGCCGACGTCTCCGCCTCCTTCACCACGAAGGACCCCGACCTCTTCACCCTCGACCGCACCGCCGACGACCCCTCGCAGCCCGACGCCGTCCGCGTCCGCCCGCTCTCCGGAGGCGACGCCCGGGTCCTCGTCACGGCCGACCGGATCCAGGATTACGCCGTCGTCGGCCCGGTGCTGGTCGTCGTGACCATCGAGCCGGACGACACGAACCTCCTCCGCACGGTCACGCTCGACACCGGCTCCGAGGGCGTCATCCCGCTCCCCGGCCCCGGGACTGTGCGCGAGCTGCACTCCTCGCCCGAGAAGGGCGTGCTCGGCTGGACCTTCACCGGGCAGGCGCCGTCGGGCCCGCTCGACCGCGCCCTCTACTCCTACGACCTCACCGACCAGAAGGCCGAGGCGGTCCCCGTGGTCGGGATCGACGGCGGGCCGCTGCGGGCGCGCGACTGGATGTTCGTGCCCGGCACCACCTCCGTCGTCACCCACTCGCTCGACGACACGGTGCTCCTGCTCGACCTGCTGACGCCCGGCTCGATCAGCCCGCTCGGGCAGCACGCGGAGCTGCGCGGATTCGTGCCCGGCGCGAACCGGCTCGTGGTCGCCGATCCGGAGTCG